>JBFYQI010000206.1:0-6903 GCA_041302875.1 Ignavibacteria bacterium | reverse complement strand
CCGTCACCATCGATTACTCCCCATACTACCATTCGACGCTCGACATCCCGCGGCTCACCACAGACAAGGAGCCGTTCAATATGATGTGGGGCGTCAAAGCAGTTGGGATCGCATTGATTCGAACGATCTTTGTCCCACAATCCGTCGTGAATTGACGCAATGGCCACTCTCAGGGAGCCGCTCAATACGTCCGATCCGTTTCTGCTCGTGGCACGCGGCCGTCAGTATCCGTTGCGTGAACGAACGCACATCATGGGGATCCTGAACGTGACCCCGGATTCGTTCTCAGACGGCGGGAAGTACTTCAACGCGGACGACGCCCTGCGGCATGCGCTTCTCCTTGTTGCGGAGGGAGCGGACTTCGTCGATGTGGGAGGCGAGTCTTCTCGTCCCGGTGCCGATGCGCTTTCAATGAACGAAGAATTGGATCGGGTGATCCCTGTCATCGAGCGGCTCTATCGCGAGGTCGCGGTCCCCATTTCGATCGATACGTACAAGGCTTCTGTCGCGGATGAAGCATTGCGGGCGGGAGCTTCGATCGTCAACGATATCAGCGCCCTTTCAGGCGACTCTGAGATGCACTCCGTCATCGGCCGGCATCACGCTCCGGTGGTGCTAATGCATATGCGCGGCACTCCGAAAACAATGCAACACGACCCGACGTACGGAGATGTGACCCAAGAGGTGAAAGAGTATCTCCGCGGACGCATCGAGACCGCCCGAACGGCGGGGGCTGCATGCACCGTGGTCGATCCGGGGATCGGATTCGGGAAAACAGCACAACAGAATCTGCGATTGATCAGAGAGCTGAGATCCTTTGAGGAACTTGGACAACCCATCCTTGTCGGTCCATCGCGCAAATCATTCATCGGAACTCTTCTTGGACTTCCGCCCGAACAACGGGTGGAAGGAACCGCCGCCGCCGTCGCAGTCTCCATCATGAACGGCGCCCATATCGTTCGTGTACACGATGTCAGGGAAATGAAGCGTGTCGCACAGGTGACCGATGCTCTGGCGCGCGGATGAATATATCCAGGATCAACGTGCCGGGCACGCGAGCGAGGGATTGCTCTGCCTGATCCCTGCGTATCAGGCGGTCGTCACTATCGGCCAGCTGATCCATCGCATTCGCATATCGGTCCCCGAGGCGGAGATCCTCGTCGTGGACGACGGTTCGACCGATGAGACGTCGATCGTCGCGCAGGCGTCGGGTGCGGAGGTTGTCCGGCATCGAACAAACATGGGCAAAGGGGCGGCCTTGCAAACAGGCTTCGGCGTCGCCCTTCAGAAGAATTGGATTCGCTACGTCGTGACGCTCGATGCAGATCTCCAGCATCGACCTGAGGAGATCCCTATCCTGCAGGCGCGGATGAAGACCTCCGGGGTCGATATCGTCGTGGGATCGCGTGAGCGATGGGGAAGCCCCATGCCGTTGCATCGGGTCCTTTCGAATACGATCACGACCGCCTTGGTCCGCGCCCGGACCGGCCTCACGATAACCGACAGCCAGTGCGGATTTCGGCTGATCAAACGTCGAGTGCTGGAGCATGTCCGCATCACATCACCAGGGTACGAAGGGGAAACCGAATTCCTCCTGAAAGCGGCACGGTTACGGTTCCAGGCGAACTCGGTCAACGTGCGCACCGTGTACGGGACCGGCGCAAGCCATATGAGTCACTGGCACACCACAGTGCGGTTCATTGAAACGCTGTTCGCGGAGTACTGATGGGACGATTTGAAGATGATCGGAAGGAACTCGTTCGGCAATTGACCGAACGCGGCATCAGCGACTCCGCTCTCTTGCGCGCGATCGGTCGGGTGGAGCGGCACAAGTTCGTGCTTCCCGCCCTGCATCATCGCGCATACGAGGATACGGCCTTGCCGATCGCGGTGGGACAAACGATTTCCCAGCCGTTCACCGTGGCTTTCATGACGCAGGAACTCGGAGTTCGCAAGGATTCAAAGGTGTTGGAGATCGGAACGGGATCGGGCTATCAGGCCGCGATCCTTGCAGAACTCGGTTGTCGTGTATTCACGATCGAACGGCACATGGAACTCCATCTTCAATCGCGCAAGCTCCTGGAATCGCTTGGCTATCGGATCGCAACGCGGTGCGGCGATGGAACGGTGGGATGGTCGGAGTATGCCCCGTACGACGGCATCGTCGTGACGGCGGCTGCACCGGAAGTGCCCTCCGCGTTGCTCAACCAGCTCTCCATCGGCGGCAGGCTCGTGATCCCCGTCGGAGAACAGAACATTCAGACCATCCGGATCATCACCCGCACGGAAGAAGCCTTCGAAACCCGGGATGCTCCCGGATTCAAGTTTGTCCCCCTCATCGGCAAAGACGGTTGGAAACAATAGCACACGTGCTCGCCATTGTCGGGCCGACCGCCTCCGGCAAATCCCGTATCGCGATGGAACTCGCCAGGCGGCTCGGTGCAGAGATCATCTCCGCGGATTCGCGGCAGGTGTATCGCATGCTCGACATCGGAACAGCCAAGCCGACCAGCGAAGAGCGTGCATGCGTCGTTCATCATTGCATCGACATCTGCGATCCGGCGGAGGAATACAATGCGGGCATGTTCGGCGAAGATGCGCGCGCCATCCTTGCACGTCTGCAGAGCGAGCAACGGCGGGCGATCGTCGTCGGCGGTTCCGGACTCTACATTCGCTCGTTGATCGATGGATTGTTTGAAGGACCGTCGAAGGACCCACGCGTGCGGCTGGCACTCGAATCGTTCGCAAAGAAGGAGGGACCTCGTGCCTTGTGGGAACGCCTGCGCCGCATCGACCCGGTGACGGCGGAGCGTTATGGGGAGATTCCCGTACGACGCATCATCCGGGCGCTGGAGGTGTATGAGTTGACGGGCGTTCCGATTTCTGAGCACCATCGGCAGCAGGCACGCGAGCGCCCGTTCCATGCGGTGCAGATCGCGCTCGATTGGCCTCGTGAACAGTTGTATGCACGCATCAATGAACGCGCGTGTGCGATGATCGACGCGGGCCTCGTGGACGAAGTGCGCAACTTGAGAGATCGCGGGTTCGGAATCCATCTTAATGCATTGAACTCGGTGGGGTATAAGGAAGTGTTCGCGTATCTGTCGGGAGCACTCTCAGAGCCCGAGATGATCGCATCGATACAGCAGAACACTCGACGGTTTGCCAAGCGACAACTCACGTGGTTCCGGGCAGACAAGCGAATTGAATGGATCAAGATGAATGCAGCAGCGAACGAGAGCACGATCGAAAAGATCTTGTCGCTGTTGAGCGCGGTCGAGGCAAAAAGCCGTTGATTATCAGGGGCAATCTCCGTACATTATAGATTATTCGGGGCGTAGCGTAGCCTGGCTAGCGCGCCTGGTTCGGGACCAGGAGGTCGCCGGTTCAAATCCGGCCGCCCCGACAGGAGGTCGTCCCGCGCGCTTCACGCGGCGGGACCGCCCCGACAGGATGTCGTCCCGCGCGCGTCACGCGGCGGGACCGCCCCGACTTACCTACCTCAAAGTCTAACCGATGTCCTCCTATATCGTTGCGATCGTTGGTCGGCCAAACGTCGGAAAGTCCACGCTCTACAATCGTCTGTTGGGAGCGCGGGATGCGATCGTTCATGATGCCCCTGGCGTGACACGCGACCGGAAGTACGCCGAAACCGAGTGGGCCGGGAAACGGTTCACCATCATCGACACGGGAGGGTTCGTCCCTCAGTCGGAAGACGTCTTCGAGCGGGCGATCCGAGAGCAGGCGGAGATCGCCATCCAGGAAGCCGATGCCATCATCTTCGTCGTTGACGCACTCGATGGCTTGACACCGCTGGACGTCGAGATCGGACATATTCTCCGCAGGTCGGAGAAGCCGATCCATCTCGCGGTGAACAAGGTCGATTCTGCTCAGCGGGAACCGATGGCTGCGGAGTTCCACGCACTCGGATTGGGTGACCCTGTTCCGATCGCTGCGCTTGGTGGACGTCAGATAGGTGATTTCCTCGACAGGCTGGTGAAACCTGTCAGGAAGGGAACTGCGCGGGAGAAGAAGGATCCAACGCTCCGCATCGCAATCATTGGGAAACCCAATGTCGGGAAGTCGTCGTTGGTGAATGCGCTCTTGGGCGTGCCGCGAAACGTCGTCACACCGATTCCGGGGACGACCCGCGACCCGATCGATTCCACGCTGAAGATCAACGATCGTGAGGTCGTTCTGGTCGATACCGCGGGACTTCGGAAGAAGAGCCGGGTTCATGAGAGCATCGAATTCTACAGCACGCTTCGAACGCTTCGGGCCGTCGAACGGTGCAATGTGGCCGTCGTCGTGCTCGATGCCTCGCAAGGAGTGGACAAGCAAGACGTGCAGATCGTCGAGGCGGCGATGGAGCGGAATCGATCGACACTGCTTGCGGTGAACAAATGGGACCTGGTTGAGAAGGAGACGAACACGGCCCGGGAGTATGAAAAGATCATTCAAAAGAAATTCGGCTTGTACGATTTTCTTCCCACGCTCTTCGTTTCGGCGTTAACGAAGCAACGCGTCGTGAAGGTCGTCGAGGCAGCCGAGAAGATCCACGCCGAGCAGCAGCGCCGCATCAAGACCCGCCACTTGAACGACATCCTGCTTCCAGAGATCGACAAGAACCCGCCGAAGTCCTCAAGTCCCAAAGAGATTAAGATCAAGTACGTGACCCAGGTGAAGTCCGATCCTCCGGTCTTTGCGTTCTTCTGCAGCGAGCCGACGCTGGTGCAGGAGTCCTATCGACGCTATCTGGAGAATCGGATCCGCGCACATTTTGGCTTCACCGGCGTACCATTGCGTATCATCCTAAAAAAGAAATGATCGGATTCCTCTCATGAAGCGCCTGATCATCATCGACCATCCGCTTGTCCGTCGCGACCTCACGCTCCTCCGGGACCGCAACACGCCGTCCAACCAGTTCCGCGCGATCCTCCGCAGGACTGCGGCCCTCATGGCGTACGAGGTCACACGCGATATCGACACGCGCACCGTCTGGGTGCGAACACCGCTGGAACGGTGCGAAGGGTCGCGCGTGGAGAAGAAGGTGGTCCTGGTTCCCATTCTCCGTGCGGGACTTGGCCTCGTCGGTGGATTCGTCGAGGTCCTTCCGGATGCGCGCGTTGGCCATATCGGCTTGTATCGGAATGAGGAAACGCTGGAACCGGTGGACTACTATTTCAAAGTTCCGAGACAACTCTCGTCCGCGTTCGTCCTGTTGCTGGATCCCATGCTGGCGACGGGGGGAAGTGCCGCCGCTGCGATCAGCTTTCTGAAGCAGAAGGGGGCAAGAGAGATCCGTCTCGTCAGCCTGGTGGCGGCACCGGAAGGGGTTCGTACCGTCCAGCGTGCACACAAGGACGTCCGCATCTTCACTTGTTCTCTCGACCGTCAGTTGAATGAACGGGGATACATCCTTCCCGGCCTCGGCGACGCGGGCGACCGGATGTTCGGCACGGAGTGATGTCAGCTGTGCGACGCCTCCTCATCCTCGCTCTCCTCATCCTCAATGTGCCGCCGGTCGGAGCGCAGCCACGACTGCCCGAGCCTCTCCATGATGCGGTCATAGCGGGGTTGGACCTGATCCTCCGTCAGGAATACGATCAGGCCGAAACACACTTCACAGCGCTTTCTTCTGAGCAACCGCGTCATCCCGCTGGTCCCCTCTTCCACGCCGCTGTGCTCCAGGCACGCTCACTCGATTGGGGCACGATCCTTGAACAGAAGCAGTTCGATTCGGTTCTGACTGAGGCGTTCAGGCGCATCACCCATTTGACAAACGGGGGAGCCTCGACTCAATGGAATACGTTCTTTGCCGCAACGGCGGAAGGGTACGATGCGGTCGCATCCGTCGAACGGGGTGATTGGTTCGGCGGGATCCGCAAAGGAGTTTCTTCGGCGTCGCAGTTCGAAGAACTGCTGGATGCCGACTCGACCTTCACGGATGCCGGTGTCGGCCTTGGAGCATATCTGTACTGGCGGAGCCGCAAGACGGAGTTCCTTCACTGGTTGCCGTTCGTTGCGGACGATCGTCCTCGGGGCATTCGCCTCCTCGTTGAAGGGGCAGATCGAGGTGTGTACAACCGCCATGCGGCGATCAGCGCGCTCATCTCGATCGCGCTCGATGCGAGCGAGTATGCCGAGGCTGAACGGTGGTCGAACCGGGGGCTTCAGGACTATCCGGAGAATCGCGTGTTCCTCTGGGGGAAGGCGACCGCGCTGGATCGTGCGGGGAATTGCCCAAAGGCTGTTCCCGCCTATGAGGAACTGCTTCACAGCATCCTTCGCTCCGCGACGCCGGTCCCTTACGATCAGATTGTCTGTCGCCTCAATCTTGCAAAGTGCCTTGTCGCCGCCGGGGATGCCCAGCGAGCCATACCGCACCTGGAAGCCAACTTGAATCTGGAATCCGCCCGGTTTCCTGAATCCCTCCGGGATCGCGCCGCCGCGAAATTCGAGGAAACTCGCTCACTTCTGGACAAGATCGCCCTTTCTCCCCGCACTTCCCCGTAACCCGGAACGCCGCCTTGACATTCGGATTCCGGCCCCTATATTCTAAGAAGGGACCATGGTTGACGCGCGATATACACGAAAGCTTGACGAGCTTCTGAGCGCTTGCCGTAAGAATCTGCGTTCGGTGGATGAAGATCTCATCACCCGGGCCTTCACGATGAGCCTCGATGCGCACAAGCACGATCTGCGTGCATCCGGTGAGCCATATTTCATCCATCCCTACGAGGTTGCAACGGTGGTGGCGAAGGAGATCCCGCTCGATGATGTCTCCGTCGCGGCGGCGTTGCTGCACGACGTCGTGGAAGACACGCATTTCGAATTGAAGGATATTCGTGCAGAGTTCGGCGACACGGTTGCCGATATCGTTGACGGTGCGACGAAGATCAC
>JBFYQI010000200.1:0-3521 GCA_041302875.1 Ignavibacteria bacterium | reverse complement strand
GATCCTTCAGGCGTCGTCGTACCTGGAGCCGAATGGGATCGTCGAAATCAACCTTCTGCCTGAGATCGATGCGGTCGACTACCTTCTGCAACATCATGCCTCGAAGAAGGAACTCCGCACGCTGCTCGAATATCATTTGCCGTCAAGATTCGTTCGCGCATGGGAGGACCGGTTGGGCGGTTCGCAGGCGATGTTCAAATACTCAGAGCATGCGCTTCGACAGATCGCGCATGACCTTGCGCATTGGCGGATCAATCCAGCTGGAACGGAAGGCTACGGAAAAGCGGAAGTGACGGTCGGAGGGATTGACACGGATGAGCTCTCTTCGAAGACCTTGGAAGCGCGGAAGATCCCGGGTCTGTTCTTCATTGGCGAGGTGGTTGATGTCACAGGGTGGCTGGGGGGATACAATTTCCAGTGGGCGTGGTCCAGCGGATGGGCGGCAGGACAGGTGGCGTGAAGACATATGAGCAGCTAACAAAAGACCCGCGTCAATCAACGACGCGGGTCTTTCACTTCTTGACCACGACGGATAGAATTACTTCACTTCGTCTCCGTTTGCATCAAGGAATCGGATCTCGCCATATCCGAGTTCCTTGATCCCCGATTCGATCTTCGATCGGTCGCCAACGATGACCCAGACGAGTTTGTCTGGCATCAGCAGTCCCTTTGCGCTTGCAGTAATGTCGGAAGTGGTCAGGGCCCGGATCTTCTGAGCGTAGGTATCGAAATGGGTGTCAGGCAATCCGTAGGTCACGATCTCGTTGATCGACCCTGCGACCGAGTTGATCGTCTCCCATTCGCCGGGAAGGGCGAGTGTCATGCTGTTCTGCACCTTCTTCAGCTCCTCGTCAGACGCGGGGCGAACCGACATGATCTCTGCGATCTCCTTTCGCAGTTCGGCCATCGTTTCCTTGGTCTTGTCGGATTGGACCGGCGCGAATGCGATGTAGGGGCGCTGAGCGCGGGTGCCGTACACGAATGTGAAGGCGCCATATGACCAATGCTTGTCTTCTCGAATATTCATATTGATACGGGCCGTGAATGCGCCGCCCAGGATCGTGTTCATCGCTTCGAGTGCGATATCGTTCGGGGAGTTCTTAGCGGGCGCGAGCTGTCCGGCAAATACGATGGATTGCTGCGCTCCCGGCTTGTCCATGATGTAGACCATCGAGCGCTCCGGCCCGCTCACCGCGCCAATGTTCTTCTTGGGCACGCTTCCCGTCTTCCATGAAGAGAAGAGTTTCTCAATCTTCGGTTTCACCTCATTCATGGTGATGTCGCCGACCACCACCAGGGTCGCGTTGTTCGGCTTCATCCATGTCTTGTGGAAATTCACCATCTCCTCCCGTGTCAGCTTCGAGACGGAGACTTCGGTGCCGGATCCAGTGAGGGGGGCCGCGTACGCATGTCCGGTACCGAAGAGATACTTTGGCAGCACGCGAAGTCCCATTGTCATCGGCTGGGATTTCTCCCGCTGAATGGCGGCGAGCGTCTGCTTTTGCTGTCGGTCGAATTCGTCGGCCGGGAATGACGGATTCTGGATGACGTCGGCGAACAGCGCGAGCGACGCATCAAGATTGGATTTCAGAGCGTTCATGCTGACTGTTGAGAGATCAAGTCCGGAGTATGTGTTGAGGCTCGCACCAAGCAGCGCGAGTTCCTCGCTGAGTTGGAGCGCGTTCCGGCTCTTCGTTCCTTCGTCTAGCATGTTCATCGCCAGATTCGCCGTCCCGAGGAGCCCAAATTGGTCGGCGGCGTAGCCGGCATCCACCAGGAGATTGAAGGTGACGACCGGGATCGAGTGACGTTCGGCCAAGACGAGGCTGAGTCCGTTGGCGAGCGTCGCACGCTCGATCTTGGGGAATGCCGCAGTCGGAGGCGGGCTTGCCTTCGGCATGTTCTTGCGGATCACGCTGTCGGTTGGCGCAGAGGTGAACGGGCTGAATGGAACGACTTCCAGGATGTAGACCCCGTCGGACAACCATGTCTGCGCAGCACGGAGGAGGTCTTTCGATGTCGCATTGATCACCCATGAATATGATCGCTTGTAGTGCTCCACATTGCCGGTGTACACGAAGTTCTGCGCCAGAATATCCGATTTCCCGCCGAAGCCGCCGATGCGTTCCATCCCCCGGATGAAGCCGGCCCGGTACTGGGTCTTCACCCGCTCAAGTTCCTTCTCGGTCGGACCGGTCTTGAGCAGTTTCGACAACTCCTCACTGACGGCCTGTTCGATTCTCTTCAAGTCGCCGCCAGGCTTCGCCGTCACGTCGATGTAGAACTGTCCGGCGATCTCGCTCCGGTCCAGGTACGCGCGGGCGGAGGTGGCGATCTGGTCATCGTACACGAGCCGCTTGTAGAGCCGGGAGGTCTTTCCAGAACTCATCACATTGGCAAGCAGCGAGAGATAGGCTTCATCCTCAGTACCCCACTGCGGAACGTTCCATACCATGTACAGCCGTGCCTGAGGAACGCGGTCTTCCACCGTCTGCCGCTGGGTGCCGGCACGTTTGGCGATCCAGGCCTCTTGGTGTGCAACCGGAGGACCGGACGGAACATCGCCGAAGTACTTCTTCACTTTCTCGAACACTTCCTCCGGCTTGACGTCCCCGGCGATCACGAGCACGGCATTCGCAGCGCCGTAGTATGTTCTAAACCATTCCTTCACGTCGCTGAGCGACGCCGCATTCAGGTCTTCCATTGAACCGATCACGCTCCACGAATACGGATGTCCTGCGGGCCAGGTTGACTTGATGATCAGCTCCTCAGTGATCGCATAGGGTTCATTATCCCCCTGACGCTTTTCGTTTTGAACCACGCCGCGCTGTTCGTCTAACTTCGCTTGGTCGATCGCGCCGAGGAGGTGTCCCATCCGGTCCGATTCCATCCACAACGCAATGTCCAGCGCAGAGGTGGGGACGTTTTGGAAGTAATTCGTCCGATCTGAGTTCGTTGTTCCATTCAGGTCGGTCGCCCCGACCCGTTCGAGCGATTGGAAGTAATCGTCGTTGAAGTTCTCGCTGCCGTTGAACATCAAATGCTCGAACAAGTGGGCGAAACCGGTCCGTCCCGGCTTCTCGTTCTTCGAACCGACGTGATACCAGACGTTGACGGCAACGATCGGAGCTTTGTGGTCTTCGTGAACGAGGAGCGTGAGGCCGTTTTCGAGGACGAACTTCGTGTACGGGATGTCCACTTCTGATCCCGCTCCGATCTTCTGAGCCAGGAGCGCGAGTGGGACAAGAAGTATCAGCACGAGGATGCCACAGAGTTTTGTGGGATGCATGGACTGTTCTCCTATCTGATGAGATGTGGTGAGAGCGGGATGCGTCAGGACGCTCGTTCGCCGCCGGTAAGGAATCGTGACACGCTTTGGAACACTTCTTCCGGTCGCTCGGCGTGGACCCAGTGGCCAGCGTCGAGCGTGACTACGCGGACCTTCGGGAAATGCTCCTGAAAGAGCAGAATGTCTTCATCCGTCACGTAATTTGCGCGGGAGCCGCGGATGACGAGCGTCG
>JBFYQI010000176.1:0-4692 GCA_041302875.1 Ignavibacteria bacterium | reverse complement strand
TGCAGCTGGACCCGAACCAATATGTCGTGAAGATCCGCGGAAACATGGTTGCCACCGATCGCCTGATGATGGACCGCCTGCTCGCGATGAATGCCGGTGGAACGTCCGAAAAGATCGATGGCGTGTCGGTCATCGAGCCGGCCTTCGGGCTTCCCGCGGTCTGGATCGCCCCCCCGCAGAAGGCACACGCAGAACTGGTCGGCTACACCGTCGTGGAGCCTTCCGCCGTCGTCTCAACGCACTTGCAGGAGGTGCTCCGGCACAACGCCGACAAGATCCTCGGCCGCCAGGACACGAAGCGTCTCATCGAAAACCTGAAGAAGGACTATCCCGCGGTCGTCGAGGACCTGACGCCGGAATTGCTGCCGACCGGAACGGTCCAGAAGGTCCTGCAGAACCTTCTGAAGGAAGGAATTCCCATCCGCGATCTCGTCACCATTCTGGAATCACTCGTCGACTATGCGCGCGTGACAAAGAACGTCGACGTGCTCACCGAGTATGTCCGTCATTCGCTTTCGGAGACCATCGCGCATCTGTATCGGGACGCGAAGGGGACGGTGCACGCCATTGTGCTCGGCCCGCGGCTCGAATCGGTGATCACGAATGCCCTGCAGAACCAGCGCGAAGCGAGCCCGAGTCTCGGCCTGTCGCCGGCGATGATCGAGTCGGTCCAGCGCGGGATGACCGAGAACCTCGAAACGTCCATGGCCCTCGGCCACCAGCCGGTCGTCCTCTGCCCGGCGACCGTGCGGCCGTACTTCTATCGTCTGATCCATACGTCATTCCCGAACGTGTCCGTGCTGTCCTTCACGGAACTCCCCGCGGAAACGGAGATCGAATTCATCGGCAAACTGGAGATCGAACATGCGAATTAAGAAATTCACCGGCACCACGATGCAGGAAGTGACCGAGCAGATGCGCAAGGAGCTCGGACCCGACGCGATCATTCTGAACAGCCGCAAGGTGGCGGGGGGATCGATGCTGAATTTCCTCGGCCGGGAGATGCTCGAAGTGACCGCCGCGATCGATGACCATGCGCCGGCGCACCCGCAAACCGAGCCGCGGAGACCGCACGGGAATTTCCAGCGGATGCTTCAGCAGGAAACCTCCGCATCGGCGCCGGTTCCGGCTCAGCCGGGTGACACGCTCGACGGACTGCGGACCGTCGCCGCACAATTTGAACGCCGCGCAGAGAAGATCGCAGCCCATCGTCCCAATCCGGGCAAGGAGCAGGCGGAGATCCACCTGCTGCGAAGCGAGATGGAGGAGATGCGTTCGATGCTGACACTGATCGCCGACCATCTGAAGTATTCGAAGATGCCGGCGCTTCCGGGACATCTGCAGGAAGCCTTCTCGACGCTCGTGCAGAACGGCGTCGATGAGCGCATCGCGGCGGATCTGGTGCAGAGCATCTACGGCCGGCTTGATGAGACACAGTTGGGGAACCGTCAATCGGCGGAAAAGGTCCTGCTTGCTGAGATCGCCCGAATGATCCGCGTGGCGCCGGCTCGCGAAAAGGGGAAGAAGCCGACGGTTGTCGTGCTCATCGGACCCACCGGCGTCGGCAAGACGACGACCATCGCAAAGCTTGCCGCGATCCACAAGCTGATCCAGCGTCAGGATGTCGGCCTCATCTCGGCGGATACGTTTCGCATCGGTGCGATCGAGCAGCTTCGCACATTCGCCGGCATCGCCGATATCCCGATGGAAGTGGTCTACAAGCCTTCGGAGATCCCCTCGGCGCTGCGGAAGTTCCGCAAGAAGGACATCATCTTCATCGACACGGTCGGACGCAGTCAGCGGGCAAAGAAGGAACTCTCCGACCTCAAGAAGTTCATCGAGGCGGCCGATCCCGATGAGACGCACCTGGTGCTCAACAGCGCAGCCAGTATTCCGTCGATGAAAGAGGCCGTCGAGCGGTTTGGAGTCTTGAAGCCGAACCGCCTCGTCATGACGAAGATCGATGAAGCAACGGCCTTTGGTTCGATCCTTACCGTGCTGCAAACCAGCAAGCTGCCGGTTTCCTACATAACGACCGGACAAACGGTTCCCGACGACATCCTTCCGGCGGACGCCGCCAAGATCGCGTCGATGATCTTCCATGGAGTCCATGCCCATGCATGAATCCCCCGTCATCGTCGACCAGGCGACGCGTTTGCGTGAACTTGCGCTCGGCGCGTACCGAACGGGCGGCAGCCGTCGTTCGCATGTCCTGGCCGTGTGCAGCGGAAAGGGGGGCGTCGGCAAGAGCACGGTCGCGCTCAATCTGGCCTTCGCGCTTTCCCGCAACGGCCGTTCCGTGATCCTTGTCGACGCAGATGAGAACCTTGCCAATCTCGATGTCATGCTGGGCGTTGCGCCGTCGCAGCGATTGGGTCACGTCCTGCGCGGTGAACGGGATGTCGAGGATGTCCTGCTGGAGGTCGCTCCGTCGCTGAGACTGCTCCCGGGAAGTTCGGGGGAGGCCGGCGCGCCCCGGATGCTCAGGCCGCGGCAGGTCGTTGAGAAGGTCGCAGAACTCGATGCGCGTGCGGACTTCGTCATCGTCGATACGGGCGCCGGCATTGCGCCGACCGTTCTCGAGTATGTCCGTGCCGCCGATGAAGCGTTCATCGTCACGAACAGCGAGCCGACCGCGATCATGGATGCGTATGCGATGATCAAGAGCATTGTCCGCGAGGCCTCGACGACCCGAATGTCCATCGTGATGAACGGCGTCGCCCGTCCCTCCGAAGCGGACGGTGCCGCGCAGAAGCTGCAAACGGCCGTCCGGCATTTTCTCCGCATCGAGGTGCCGGTCGTCGGCTCCATCCCGTACGATCCCCAGGTGCTTCGTTCGATCGCCGCACAGGAGCCTGTACTCCGCGCCAAACCGAATTCGTCCGCGTCGTTGTCTCTCATTGCGCTTGCGCGGCAACTCATGCAACAGACTGTGATCAATGAAGTGAGGATACGCTCATGAAAAAACTCGTGTTTGAACTCGGCCTCCTGGCGTTCTGCGTTTCCGTCGTCGTCTTCGTTCTGCAGGGTTTCGATATCTTCGACACGCTGGGTCGTTCCTTTATCGTCTTCGTTGCCGTCGAGCTGATGGGCGGCCTGATTCTCGCGGCGACCGCGCCCAGGCCGGCGAGCACTCCCCCGCACGACGGATCGGTCTCGCCATCCGCAGAGGCGCCGCGGGAGTCAGCCGCCGGAACATATCAGCAGCCGTCCGCCCAACCCAAAGGGGGCGCGGTGTGACACGCCGACCAGTGAGGGTCTCTTATGCCACGGAATGATTCCACATACATCAATCCCGCGCTTCGCAACCGCGAAAGCGATCCGAAGCGTCAGCGGTTCTACGACAACCTCGGGCTCGTGCATATGGTGGTGAACCGGATGTACGCCCCGAACCTGAGCGAATCCGGAATGCTCGAAAAGGGGGACCTGATCCAGTTCGGTGTGCTGGGACTGCTCGACGCGGTCGAGCGTTTTGATCCCACGCGCGGCGTGCAGTTCTCGACCTACGCCGTCAACCGGATCCGGGGCGCGATCCAGGATGAGCTGCGGAAGATCGACTGGATCCCGCGGTCGGTGCGAAAGAAGGATCGCGAGGCGGATGCCATGACGCAGAAGGTCGCCGAATTCACCGGGCAAGGGTCCACGGCGGAGGAGGTCATGCTTCGCTTGAAGCTGACGCAGGAAGAATATGTCCGCGTGCTCGAGCGCGCCTCCAGTGCGACCATCGAGATGACCGTTCCATTGGATGAGGAGATCCAGGCGATCGCGGCACTCGCGACGGACGAAGAGGAGGACCCGTCGGAGATCGCGGCGCGGAAGCATGCGCGCGAAGTGCTCCTGGACGCCGTTGAGGAACTTCCGGACCGCGAGCGGCTGGTGATCACGCTGTACTACTACGAGGAATTGACGTTCAAGGAGATCGGACGCGTGCTTCAGCTTTCGGAGTCCCGCGTGTTTCAGATCCATTCGGAGGTGCTGCAGATGTTGCGAGAGGCGTTGCAGGAAGACTGATGGAGGGGAAGATGCCATATCGACGGACGTCACCCGAGCCGAAACTGCATGTCGGCCTTACGATCCCCCACGGACCTTCTGTGGTGGAGGAGATCATGTCGCTTGTGAATGATCCGGGGACGAGTGTCGCCAAACTCTCCGCGGTGCTGATGCAGGAACCTGCGTTGATGCGCAACATTCTGCGTAAGGCGAACACGCCGGTCTTCGGCTTCAAGCAGCGCGTTCGGTCCGTCGATCTTGCGATCGTCCTGTTGGGGTTCGATGTGCTGAAGCGAACGGTCTCGAGCGTGCTGATCCACGGCGCCTTGCGCAAGATGGTGGATGCGTTGTTTCGCTACGAGGAGTACTGGAATCACTCCGTTGCATGCGCGATCATCTCCCGCTATCTCGCGGAGAAGTCGAAGAAGGCGGATCCGGACACAGCGTTCGTCGCAGGATTGTTCCACGACATCGGGCACATGATGTTGAAGCAGCCGGCATCGTTCGCGGCCGCCGCGGGCGCGACGCGCAGCGCCAGTCCGCTTCCTCATGAAGAATTGGCGGCGCGAGTTGTGGAGAAATGGCAATTTCCTGCTGGGATCGTGGATGCCATTCGATTCCACCATGATCCGATGGCGGCGAAGGAAGAACCGGTGTTGGCTGCCATTGTGCATGTGGCCGATGTTCTCTGCCACACCACCT
>JBFYQI010000151.1:0-16766 GCA_041302875.1 Ignavibacteria bacterium | reverse complement strand
ATCGCTCCCCCCGCGCCGACCGCGTAGGTCAGGCTGCCGAGGCTTTGGACATCGATCAAGGTATTGGTCGTGCCGGAGGGAATCAGCTGCCACGAGGATCCGCCGTCGCGGGACTCCCAGACACGTCCGCCGTTGCCGACCATGAACCCGTGCTGACCTTCGAACCTGATGGTCCAGATCGTTCCATTGCTCCCCGGTGGAAGCGACGACGTTATGTTCGACCATGTCTGTCCCCCGTCGGTCGTCTTGAAGAGCACACCACTCGCTCCGCCAATGAAGCCGGTGGTCGAATTCACAAAACCAACGCTGTACAAATTCGACGTCGTCGGAAGCGCCAGCGGAGCGCTCCAGGTCTGGCCGCCGTCAGTTGAACGGATCGCAACTCCGCCTGACAGATATCCTACCGCGATCGCTACAGTTGAAGATGCATAACCAACATCCATGAATGATGCGGTCGTCCCAGAAGTCACCTGGCCCCACGAAGAGCCACCACTCGTTGATCGCAAGATTGCGCCGCCGCTTCCCGCTGCTAGGCCGTTTGAATTGTCTACAAAACGGATTCGATACAGCCAGCCATACGATCCCGACGCGACAGATGACCAACTCGTGCCACCATTCGTCGTTCGGTAGATGCCGCCGTACGTTGTCGCCACTCCGACATTTGCATCAAGGAATCGCATTGAAAGAGTGCCAAAGGGAATCGGATCGACTCTCCACGTTGTACCACCATCGGAAGTCCGCCCCATCGTTGCATTGTCGCTTCCGCTGTACGCCCGGTCCCGGTCAATGATCTGAACGGTCCGAACGTAATCCCTCAACGGATGTGCAGGCCGACGCGTAAAGACTTGTGACGCTGCCGGAGTGGCAAAGGAAGAGAGAACAGTCTGCGATTGACCGAACGCATTGGTCGCGGTCACTCGATAATAATACAACGAGGAGGGTTGGAGGTTGGGAATAGCGACATCATGATAGTATGTGTAGAATACTGTGCCTAGCTCCGGTATATCTGCAGGCGTCACGGTGTTGCTCTGCCCCAAAGCGGTTGTCTTTCCATACTCGATCGTCAGGCTCGTCGGATTCCCCATGTTGTGGACTGGCACCGACAGACCGGCCCCATCCGAGAATACCGAACTCACGTACGGATTGCCAATTTCAGGCTTTGTCGCAGTGAATCGTTGAATGCGAAGTTCGTACGTCCCGCTATCCGAAGCCATCACGGAAAGGGTGGGACCATCGACCATCTCAACATCAACAGGAGGATCGCGTCTGGAAGAATTCGGGAAAGATCCGGAATTCGATGTTGAGGCAATGCGGATGTAGTATCGACCGGCAGGCAGGTATGCAGCCATCACCTCACGATCGTACGAGGGGAACCCCCACGCATCGGCGTACCAACCCCCGTTCGACGCGTACAAACTCATGGGGGCGAGCAGATTCGTCCCTGCGCCTGCAAAAAGTCGAACCACGACGCTATCGCCAAGCGGGACATCGAGCCGATAGTAATCCGCATCCGACGGCCCTGCGATCGCTGCTTTCACGGTGTCTCCGAGAAACACCACCTGTGCGTTGGTGGTGTCGTTGTTCGGTTCGACCTCAGCAATTGCGGAGCGCGCCAAAGAAGCGTACACCTGCATCGATCCGCTGATGTTGTTGTTCACATCGTAGGCAAGGATCCGGAAATAGTATCCGACACCCGGCGTGAGGCCTGTCGCCACATACGACGTGTTCAGCCGACCACGTATATCACGGAGTAATGCCGTCGGATTCGGATTTGAGCCGTAATAGATGCGATACTTCTCGAAATCCAACTCGCCGTTCGCATTCCAAGTCAGCGTGATGCGATTCGTCGCCGCATCGGCAACGAATCCGGTCGGCGTTGCCGGGGCCGCGTCGGATGGGATTCCTCCGGTCGGATTGTAGTTTGCCACGGCCACTCCCGGACTGGCAGAGCTGATCATCTCGGCAGCTCCATCGGCGTCCACATCCTTGACCATCACCGCGTGACCTGACCCCGTTGAGATCTCCGCCCGGTGGATCTTCGTAAATATCCCGCTGGCGTACTTCATGATCACGAGTCCGTTCGTCGACAGCACGGCTTCTGGGATTCCGTCACCGTCGATGTCGCCCGAGGAGATCTGATAGAACGGTTGCGCATGATAGCCGATGGTGTCAATGACGTACGTAGACCCGATCGTGTTCCGAACGCGAAAGATCGGGAAGATCGTTGCCCCCACGTTGAAGACGGCCGTGACCAACTCGTCCTTGCCATCCCCGTTGAAATCGAGGAAGGCTCCGCCTGCAACCATCGCCGGGAAATCCGCGATGGTCGCCTCGACCACGAAGGAGGTCCCATTGTGTCCGACGATCTGTGCTCCGCCGCTCCCCATGACGCATACTTCGGGTTTTCCATCACCATCCGGATCGCCAACCGCCACCTGGAGGTAGAAGCTGTTGAACGAGGGGGATTGATACACGGATTGGAACAATCCGCTTGACGAGCGGTAACGGAAAACCTGGACGCCGTTGTTCGCGATCACAAGCTCGTTCGCCCCGTCGCCGTCAATGTCCACAATGGCTACGCCGTATCCCGCTGCGATCGATTGCGAACGTTCCTGGATGTAGGTTGAGCCATTCCACCCATACACATACATCATGCTTGCAGCAACACTGCTGACGACGAATTCGGTCTGTCCATCGTTGTCCACATCCCCGACGGCAACCGCAGCAAGGTCGTTGCTCGTCCCCACCTTGATCCCAACCTCGGTCACGAAGGTCGAGCCGCTCCGATTGAAGACATACAACGAATCGGAATTGAATGCGGTCGCCACGATCCGCTGAACTCCGTTGTCGCGGAGGTCGCCGACGATGACACCCCGTGTCTGTGTTGGACGTGGTGAAGCAGTCGGCACGGTGAAGGTACCGTTCGTCTGCTTCGCCGTCACCGTGTTCGAATAGTCAGAAAAACCCGTCTCAAAATTTCGGGCGTAGACGCGATAGGCATACTGTCCGTTGGGCGCACGTCCGTTGATCGTCGCAGTCGTCACATTTTGAAGTGCGGAGCCTGCCTGCGCCCAGATCCCAAGCGGGCTGGTCCTGGCATCGATGAAGAAGTTGGCTTCATCGCTCGAGTTATCTCGCCAGTTCAACTGGATGCTCGTGTCATTCAGCACCGTCGCATAGAGTTGCGTCGGCGCTGCCGGCTGACCAAATCCTATCGCAGTTCCCATGACTGCCAGGATTGCCAGCACAAAGAGACGACGTCCAACCGCCTCGCTGAACATGGTCTTCAAGGAATTCATATGCATGCCTTTGTCTGAAATAAAGAGAAGTTCATGGTGTCATCCGATACACATCGGGACGATCCTCACTGCGGAAATGCCGGAGGGTCCGGCAATGGAGTTCCCGTCGATCCTCCTCCGCCGTCGTCTCCGCCGCCGCCCATCAGGACCGCGGCAGCGATCCCTCCTGCGACGACCGCACCGCCCACATAATAGTACCAGGGAATACCGCCTCCTGAGCTCGTGACGCGCGCGCGGACATCCTTCCCAGTCATCTCCCGGGCCATCTCCTGCGCGATCTCCGGAATGATATCGGTCGCAAGGTCTTCCAACGCACCCCCGTGCTGCCGGCTCTTCGTCGAAACGATCTGCGCCGTCGCGATATCGATGAGCTGTATGTTCACGTTGAAGATGCGGCCCACCTTTCCGATCGTGCCGGCAAACATCTTCTCGACCTTCAGGATGCGGCCGACGTCGACGATGCATTCGACCTGCGAGCACGCTTCGCTCTGCTGAAATCCCTGTTCCTGCAGGATCGCCTTGATCCGGTTCCGGTCGACGACGATGAACTCACCCATCTGCACCAGTTGTGCCTGGAAGATATCGGACAGCGATGCCGCCTCTTCCTTCGTAATGCCGCCGCGCGAATCGAAGTCGAGAACGGCGATGTTCAGCTTCTTCGGCTGAGCCGGCCGTTGCTGCGTTCGCGGCTTTTGTTGCGCCGACGCCGTTCCCAACAGGAGCAGACCGAGCATCCCGATCATGGCCGTGCGCATGGAATGATTGCCGTGTACGAACATAGAGACCTCCCTCGTTACTTCTTCGGCGATCCGTCGATCGCCTGGAGCAGTTGACTGACGATTTCCGGTATGAATTCTTCCCCGATCTCGCTCAACTCGCCGTCATATGCCTGGGAGATCGCGAGATCGACAAGAGTCGACTCGACGTCGATCATCTTGATGTTCATGATATACTTGGTCCCGAGCCGCCCCACCGACCCGGAGATCATCTTCTTCATTGAAAGCACTTTTCCCGACTTCGCCATCTGGGCGTTGTCGTCCTGGGAGGCCTGGAAGTCCCGCTCCTGCATCATGGCGTTGATGGTCTTTCGATCGACGACGATGAACCGGTTGGTCTGCTGGAGCGCCGAGGCGAACAATTCGCTCACGGATGCGACTTCCCCCGGTTGAAGGCCCGCATGGGCTTCGAACGGGATCAGGCCGACATTAAGTGGAGGTTTCTTGACCGCCGGCGGGGTCGAGGAGGAACAACCGGCAAGAAGCAGAATGATGACGAGAGAACAGCAGAGCGCTACCCAGGTTCGTTGCATCGGATCCTTCTCCGAATTGTGTGAAGATCGCTACCTCACATCAACCACCGCACACTCGACACAACGCAGCGTGGAATCGGTCCACGCCTCCCCCACAGCATCCGTCTGGATGCTGCCGCACACTCACATTATTTTGTCGTTGGAGGGGCTTCCTCCTTCAGCAATTCCACGATCAGGTCCCGGAGTTCGATATCGAATTTTTCATGGTATCCTCTGTTCACTTTTCTGACCATGCCGAACTTATCCACCACCACCAACATCGGCAATCCCCGGACCGTGTACACGCTCTGGTAGCGGTTCGACGGGTCGATCAGCGAGGGGAGCGTGTATCCGCGTGACTTGTACGCGATCCGAACGGAATCCTCTGTCGTCTCTTCCATCGTGTTCACCAGGAAGAACTTCACCGGTTTGTCCTTGAATTCCGCCGCCAGCTTCGTCAGGATCGGGATCTCAATGCGGCAGGGCTGACACCACGTTGCCCAGAAGCTCAGGACAACGACATGCCGCTCCTTCTTCTTCCAATTCTCGCGGAGGACCTTCCCTGTGAAGTCACGCAGATAGAAGGGCTCATCCGAGACGAGGTCACGCATCACGAAGGTGGGGGCTTCCATGCCGGCCTTGAGAGAGTCTCTTGCTGCGCCTGCGATGGGGAAACCCGCATTGACCGACGCAATGCCCGTGGATGTGGAGAGCGTCAGGCAGAGCAGAAGCCCAAGAAGCAGGAGAAACGAAGAACAACGCATAGAAATCCTTGGCGACATTGGAGATAGGGCCTCAGAGGCTATTCAGTCAAGGTTAGCAAGATATGCCGTCTTTGTCAAGAAAACCCCACGATTTCGGCCTGCCCGTTTGCTTTTCGCCCCCTGCGTGCGTAGATTAGCACGAAATTTCCCACCGTTCACACACGACCTCGACGGGCACCGTCATGAAGCTGACATTCAATATGAAGCTCTTCCGGCAATACCTGACCGGCCCTACCTTCTCTATCGCCGCCATCCTTATCACCCTTGTGCTCTTCGACACATCGTTCATGTTCGACACCCTCGGAACGAGCGTATTTCCGGCCATCGAACAACGCGGATACGACATTCTGATGCGTGCACGCGGAGCGCGGGAAAGCGGCCAAGATGTCATGCTCATCAAGCTTGATGAATACACAGACCAGGTAATGGGTTGGCCGATCCGCCGCGAGGTCTATGGCGCCGTCATCGCGTTGATGAATCAGTATGGCGCAAAGGCAGTGGCGCTTGACGTCGTTCTGACGGAGCAACCCGGAGAAGAAGACAGTCTCGACAACGCCCACATGGCCGAGTACATCGGCACAACGGACAACTTCTTCCCGATCATCGGCCCCTTCATCCCTTCTGCGACCGAAAAGGACAGCATCCGAAGGCGCTGGAGTGAGATCGATGCAACGGCACACAAGACGATCGGCCATCTCGGCTATCCGTTGCTGCGGCGACATCATTTCTTCCGCGCACCGTTCATGAACGACTTTCCGTACAAGGATCTGGCCGCGGTCAGTGCAGGCGTGGGGCACATCTCCCTGATCACAGACTCCCTGGATGGAATCATCCGTACCGTTCCTTCCTTTATCGAATATGCCGGCAAGATGTACCCCGCGCTCGGCCTCGCCCTCGCGCTCCACGTACGCGGGATCAGGCCCGAGCAGATCCAGTATGAATACGCCGACGATGGGATGATCGTCCGTGCCGCCGACATCGAATTCAAGACGGGATTGAGCGGCGAGATCTACATCAATTACATGGGTTCATCGAACGACATCCCATCCGTTTCATTCCTCGACGTTGTCACTGCCTGGCGCGACAACAACGAGCGTTTTCTTTCACAGTTCAAGGGCAAGGTGTGTATCATCGGTCCCGTCATGCGTTCACTTGGGGATTACTACTCAACGCCGTTCGACGACGCCGCCCCCGGGTATTCAACGCATGCGAACATCTACGACACGATCATGACGGAGAACTTCCTGTATCCCGCCCCCTTCTGGGCGAGTCTCCTGCTGCTCGTGGGCACCACCCTCATCGTCGGGTATGTCGGCCACACGCGCCAAATGCGTGGTGGCGTCCTTCTGCTTTTTGTCGTCATTGCCTTGACGTGCGTGTTCGCATTCATCGCATTCTCCGAGGCCCAGATCTGGTTCCCCATCGTCCAAACGCTCTTTTCGATGATCCTGTGCTTCATCTCGACGGTCGCATTCCGGGCCGCGACCGAAGGCCGCCAGCGCAAGCTCGTCACCGACATCTTTGGCCGCTACGTCGACAGCACGGTCGTGGACATCATGATCAACAATCCCTCGCTCGTGAAGCTGGGGGGTGAGAAGCGGGAGCTGACGATCCTGTTCACGGATATCAAAGGATTCTCCTCCATTTCCGAAAAGGTGGGTGACGAAGCCCTGGTCAAGCTCCTGAATCTGTACCTCACGGACATGACGAACGTGGTCATCAAACACGGGGGCACAGTCGACAAATTCATCGGTGATGCCATCATGGCGTTCTGGGGAGCGCCCCTCCCCGATCCGGACGCGGCATATCACGCCTGCGAAGCCGCCTTGGAAATGCAGGACCGGCTGGAGAAGCTGCAGACGAAGATCCGAAAGATCGCGGATGTCGATCTCCATCAGCGTGTGGGCGTCAACACCGGACTCTGCACAGTCGGGAACATGGGATCAGAGCGAAAGCTCAGCTATACGGTCATCGGCGACCCGGTGAACCTGGCGTCCCGGTTGGAGGGAGCGAACAAGCAGTTCGGTACGGGCATTCTCATCAGCGAATACACCTACCAGAAGGCCGCACGGCGCGTCGTCACGCGGGAAGTCGATCGCGTCATTGTTGTCGGGAAGACTGAACCGGTGAGGATCTACGAACTGCTGGACACGTCGGAACACCCGATCTCAGACAAGTTGAAGTCGTTCCTTGATGTGTATGCGGACGCGCTGAAGGCGTACCAAGAGCGGAAGTGGGACGAGGGAATCGCGATGATGGAACACGCGATGACATTCCTCCCCGGTGATCCGGTCTGTCAATTGTACATCGAGCGGATGAAACTGTATCAGCTGACACCTCCCGGGCCGGACTGGAAGGGGGTCTTCGTCCTTCATTCGAAGTAACGTCAGGTTCCGTCGTAGACGTAAATGCTGTTCACGATCGGATCGTGGTGATGCTGTGCGAGGATCCGGTCGATCTGCTGTTCGGTGATCCGCATCTCACGGGGAAGCAGTTTGGTCCCGCTCCCCGTGACGATGTCGGATGCGATCACCATTCCCTCCCGGAGTTCGAGCACCGAAACCTGCCGCTTTCCTTCCAGCCATGAAGGCTGTTCGTTCACCTCGACATACTCTTTGAGCAATTGCGCGATGCGCGGATCGAGGATCGTGTTCCTCGCCTTGTCGATCTGCTCCAGGAATGCAGCGGTGGTCGCACTCGTGTGCAGGCGCGACAGCTCCATGAAGTTGACCGCGCGGAGGATCCGTGCGGGCATCGGGATCTCCTCGTTGCGCAACCGGTCGGGGTAGCCGCTCCCATCGAAGTTCTCCAGCTGATGGCGTATCCATCGCGCGATCTCTTCGAATTCCGTGATCCCTCCCATGATCCGTTGCCCCACGAGGGCGAACTCCGACATATGCGTCAGCTCCGCCGGGGTCAGGTCGCCGAGCACCTTCCGGAGGAGGTCGTCGGGGAGCCCGATCTTGCCGATCTCGTGCAAGCGTGCAGCCAGTTCCAGCTGATCGTGCGTCCTTCGGTCGATGTGCATCCGGTCGGCCATCCAGCGGACCAGGTTGGCGGCCGCATCTGCGCGACCAGACGCGTTCGGGACGCGGATCGCGATGACGCGCGCAAGGAGGTGCGTCACGCCGTCGATGGTGGAACGCAGCATGTCGTTCGCCCATCGAAGCTCTTCACCTTCTGCCGCAAGTTCTCGTTGAAGCTCCCCGATGCGCACGAGCGCACGGATGCGCGTGAGCAATTCGTCCGGGTTGTACGGCTTGGATATGTATTCGTCCGCACCGAGGTCGACGGCGAGGATCTTGTGTCCGACCTCGTTTTCCGAGGTCAAGAGCATGAAGAGCGTGTTGCGGAGGAATGGATGCCCCTTGATCCGCTTGCAGAACTCCACGCCGGTCTCACCGGGAAGATAGTTGTCGGAGACGATCAGGTCGGGCTTCGACTGTTCCGCGAGTTTCAACCCGTCTTCGGCAGTCTGTGCCGTTTCCACGTCAAACCGCCCGGTGGAGCGGATGATCGCTGCCGCGAACTGTAGCTGCGTTGCATCGTCTTCAACGAGCAGGACGAGGGGCTTCGGTTTCATGACGCTGTTTCGCCTCATTCTTGATGATGATGCTGACCCGACGGTTTGCGACATCGAACGGGTCCTTCACGTTTCGGAGACGCGTGTCGGCGTAGCCGCGCACTTCGTCCACCTGTCCGGAGCGCAGTCCCCGGCCGGTCATCACGCGTCGCGCGCTGTTCGCCCGGTCGGCGCTCAGTTCAAAGTTGCCGTATCCATCCTGCCGCGAGTACGGCCGCGCATCGGTGTGCCCCTCGATCGCGACCTTGTTCGCCAGCTTCCCGATCTGCGACGCGATGATCCCGAGAACGCGGACGGCTTCCGGCTTCAGGGTGGCCGTTCCGACATCGAAGAAGACCGTCTTCGCTCCTTCGAGGAGCTCGATGCGCAATCCTTCCTGAATGATCTCGATCTTGACCTGGCTCGCAAGCGTTGCCAGCGAGGCGTCCTGGGTCAGGCCCGACATGATCTCCTGCCCCATCTTCTCGAGCGCTTCCCGTTCCCGCTTGAGCATCGGGTCGACCTCCTGGTCGCTGCCGATGAGCGCGCCGCCGTCGAGCATCCCGCCCCCCTTCGTGTTCTCCATGAACGCGCCGGGATCCTTGAAGTAGTTGGCGACGTACGACTTCACCTCTTTGCTCTGTCCGACGATCCAGAGAACGATGAAGAGCGCCATCATGGCGGTCACGAAGTCTGCGTACGCGACCTTCCATGCGCCGCCGTGGTGACCGTGGCCGCCGTGCTTCTTCTTGATGATCCGGATCGGGATCTCGTGTTTCGTGTCCGCCATGGTTCAGCCTATTTCGTCGCCTGAGAGCGCGATTCGCGCATTGCCTTTTCGACCTCCACGAACGACGGTCGGTCCGAGGAGAAGATGGAGCGTCGTGCAAATTCGACCACGACGATGGGAGAATTTCCCTTCGAGTATGCCACCACGCCGGCCTTGATACATTCCAAGTACCGGCTTTCGAACTGGCTCAATAGTTCGAGATGGGTCGCGATCGGCTGGACGAACCCGTACGAGGCGAGAATGCCGACGAACGTGCCGACGAGTGCCACCGCAACCTTGTGGCCGATCACTTCCGGCGGGCCGTCGATCGCCTGCATCGTGATAATGATGCCGAGGACCGCTGCGACGATGCCAAGACCCGGGAGGGCATCCCCCATCTTCTGGATCAGACTGGGCGCATGCGCCTCTTCGGCGTGATGCGAGTCAAGGTCCGCATCGAGCATCGCTTCCAGGTCATGCGGCGGAACACCCCCGCCCAGCAGCAGTTTCATCGTGTCCGTGAAGAAGTGCAGCGCATGATGGTTGCTGAGCAGGAATTTGTTCTTCGAAAATACCGAGCTCTTCGCCGGGTCCTCGATATGCGGCTCGATGTTGATCAGGCCGTCGCGCTGGGCGATGCTGAACAACTCGAACATGGTCTTGAGAAGATTCAAGTACTCCACTTTCGAGATCCCGCTCCCTTTGAAGACCTTGCCAATGCTGCCCAGCATCTTCTTCAAGACGGGGAGGGGCGTGCCGACCAGGAGCGAACCGATGGCCGCACCGCCGATGATCAAGAACTCCACCCACTGCATGAGGATGAGCACGGGCCCGCCTTCGAGGACGAACCCGCCCACCACGCCGATGATGACGACCGCGATTCCAATGATGACAAACATGATTCACCTGTGCGTTACGAGCGTCCCTTCTCCTTCGGCTGGACGGCGGTGGAGACTCCGGGAGCCGGAGCCGACTTTCCCAGACGCCGTGCCGCCTCGACCGCGGTTGATTTCGGGACCGCGGCCGCCTGCACGTTGCTCTTTTCTGTTTCCTCGTACAATTCCGTCCGGAGGATCCGTACGGTCTTGGGGGCTTCGATCCCCAGTTTCACACTTCCTTCGTGAACGGCTACGACCTTGATGACGACATCGTCGCCGATCATGATACTCTCGTCGAGTTTCCGGCTGAGAATGAGCATGGCTTATCCTTTCTCCGCCGTTTCCGCAACCACGAAGAGCGGATGCTGGAACGGGTATCGGTCATTCTCCAGCACGATCTGCTTCCCCATCTGCGTCTTGTTGTCGATCAGGACCGGACTTCGGAGGTTCACGGTCGATTCCTCGATGTTGTCGCGCAGAGCGACGACGGTGAGGATGGTCGTGTCGGTCTCCGGGATGCCCGCGATCTCATACTGTTCGGCGATGAGGCTTGGGATAATGAGCGGGAACGCGATCTCACCGTCCTCCAACGAAACGAGCCAGAGGAACGGCTTCGAGTCCTCGTCGTTGATCAGGATGTACCGGTGAAGGTCCTCGAACCCGATCATCCCAGCGGGGAAATTGAGGACATGCGACGGGTCGTACTCAAACTCCCCGAATTGTCGATTGATCCATTTCATGGCACCACCTTGGATTGTTGATGGACAGCAGCGGTCGAACCCTGCGCGGGGGGGCCGCTCGCCACATTCGTCACGATGATAATGTCGACCCGCCGGTTGCGTCCCCGGTTTTCCGCCGACGAGTTTGGCACCAGCGGCTGGTACTCCGCATAGCCGACGACGGAGATCTTTTCGGCATCCAGGTCATGCCGCATCATCATGTAGTGCGCGGTATTCACCGCACGATTCACCGAAAGATGCCAGTTCGAGGGGAACCGCTGCGTTGCGATCGGAACATCGTCCGTGTGCCCCTCGACCCGTATGTCGTTCGGCAATTTCTTGATGACCTCGGCGAGCGCATCGAGCGTCGGGAGCGACGATTCCTTCAGGTCGGCACTGCCGGAGGAAAACAGCAGTTGTTCCATCATGTGCACCGTGACGCCGCGCTCGTTGTTGCTCACCGCGATGCCGGCCCCGGTTCCTTCGACCGCGCGACGCACTTCCTGCGCGATCTGATTCCGCTCGGATTGAATCGCCGCGAGACTCCCCGGCATGACGCCGGTCTTCCCGACGATGACGCCTTCCTTTCCACTGCCGAACACGTCGCCCAAGGCCGTGACCATGGCGGCGTACTTCGCCGAGTCAATCTTGGAAAAGGCGTACAAAATCGCAAATAGCCCCAACAAGAGCGTGATCATGTCCGCATACGTCAACAGCCAGCGCTCATGGTTCTCGGGCTCGCCATGGGCATGTTTCCGTCGCCGCTTCAATCGACCTCCTGCTGCGCTTCAGGGAGCTTGCTGTTGAGCTTCGCCTTGATGACCGACGGGATCTCACCGGCCTGGATCGCCATGACGCCGTCGGTGATGATCTCGAGGTAGACCGCTTCCTGCGAGTGGATGTACTTCAGCTTGTCCGCGATCGGCAACCAGACCAGATTCGCCATGAACACTCCCCAGAGCGTGGCGACGAATGCCGTCGCGATATGGCGAATGAGCATGTCGGGTTCCGAGCCTGCCGACGCGAGCGTCGTGATCAATCCCATGACGGTCCCGATGATGCCCATCGTCGGCGAGTAGCCCCCCATCTTGACGAACAGGCTGGCTCCCTGCGAGTGCCGCTCGGCGATGGCGTCGAGTTCCGTGTTGACGATCTCCTGCAAGACCTCCGGATCGGTGCCGTCGATCGCGTGGCGGAGAAACTTCCGCATGAACGCATTCTCGACGCGATGGAGTTCCTTCTCGAGCGACAGCAGACCGTCGCGGCGAGAAATGGAAGCGTACCGAACAAGATCCTCGATCGCTTGCTTCACCTCGAACTGCGGGGGGACCATCGAGAGCTTGATGAGGAACGGAACCGTGCGCATCCGCTCGGAGGTCGTGCCGATCATCGCCGCGGCGATCGTTCCGCCGAAGACGATGATCATCGCCGGGCCGAGCAGGAGCGCCCCCATCGTTCCCCCTTCGAGAAGGAAGGAGCCGAAGATCGCGCCGAATCCGAGGATCAATCCGCCAACGGTCGATATGTCGATGCGGGATTTCACGTCAGCGCAGGAAGTCCAGTAACGATTTCGGGAGGATGCGTGCCATCGTATTCAACGCCGCGTCGAGCATCAGTTCACCCCGCTTCATTTCGGTGATGGCTTCCGCCACATCGGTGTCCTGTTCGATGGAGAGCAGGCTCCGCAGCTGCGTTTCCTGCGACGCGAGGAAGGCTTCGTTCGCCGTCATCGTGTTCACGAACATCCCCGCCTTCCCCGCTTTCGTCAGCATGTAATCAAGTTGGGCCGAGACTTCATCGATATCCGCGGCCGTCGGGATGGTCCCCGCCGCCATGGTATCGCGGATGCGAATGATCGTGTCGAAGATCGTCGTTCCCTGGAATGCCTCGTCTCCAGGAATGTTCGACTGCTGGGTGATCCCTTCACCGACCGGGTAAGCGATGACGCCGTCGATGCCGTTGGGATTCGTCGTCACCGCCGTCCGCGCGGCGTCGAGTGTGAAGGGGCGTTCCAACGTGTTGGTCCCGCCGAAGATGTACTTCCCGTTGAAACGGGTGTTCGCCATATCGACCAGATCGCCGAGAATGGCGTCCGCACTCGTTGCGAAGGAAGGCAGGGTTTCGATATTGGCGGAATTGTTCGCGCGCACGAGCAGGCCCTTCAACCCGAGGAGCGAATCGCTGATGCTGCCGAGCGTTTCCGAGGTTGCCTGGAGGAAAGATTGTCCGTCGGCATTGCTCCGCTGATACTGCTCGTTCGCTTCCAGGAGCGCCTGGAATCGGAGGATACCGTCCGTCGCGCGGGGATCGTCCGACGGCTTCAGCACGCGCTTGCCCGAGGCGATCTTGCTCTGGAGGTCCGCGACCCGCTGACGGGTGTTCTGGACATTGTTCAGGTATTGTGTGGCGAGATGGTTTTCCGTGACACGCATGATCACACCAGATCGATAATGGTTTGCATCATTTCGTCGACCGTCGACACGAGTCGTGCCGAGGCGTCGAACGCCCGCTGATACTTGATGAGGTTCGTCATCTCCTCATCGATCGAAACACCCGAGACCGAATTCCGTTGGTTCTCGAGCTGGGTCACGATGAGCTGCTGGGTGCTTTCCTGGTAGCCGGCCTGATTGATCGCAGAGCCGATCGCGCTGACGAGATTGTTGTAGAATTGCGGGATCGTCGTGACGCCGCCGTCGAGGACCATCGCGCTCTTCTGCGCGGCGAGTGCGAGGGCGACATCGTTGTTCCCCGGTCGGCCGTCGGAGGACGTCGCGATGGCGGCCGGATTAGTCAGCAAGAACGGATTGATGTCGATGGTCGCCGCATCCGTTCCGACGAAGAAATCGTTTCCTGTCAACGGTGGCGTCCCAAGGCCGAATCCGGCACGATGGGCATTGTTGACCGTCGTGATCATCGCCGATGCGAGCTGATGCACTTTGTCGATGTAGTCGGGGATCACCCGATTGAACATCTCGACGTCGCCGCCCAGCGATCCCGAAATGACGCTGAGCGCACGGGGGGAATTGCCCGGACGAATGACGACCTGACCGTTCTCGATCGAAGCGACCACGTCCGTGGAGAGTCCGCGCGAAGCGACCTCGGCGCCGCCGATGGATACGATCATCGACCCGTTGGTATCCTCGTTGGCGCTGATGCGGACGATCTTCGAAAGTTCGTCCAGCTTCATGTCCCGCTTGTCCTTCAGGTCGCTCGGCTCATCACCGCCGGAAAGCGCGGTGACGATCTGGAGGTCGAGTTGACCGATCTCCTTGGTGAGCCGGTTGATGTCTGCCACCTTGGCATTCACGTCGTTGAGAATGTCCCCGTGGAGCTGCGTTAGATTCTTGTTGAGCTGATGGAACGACTGCGACAGCAGGGTCCCCTGCTGTAAGACGTTGCTTCGGTACGCGGATTCTTCAGGATGGAGCGCGAGTTCGTTGAACGCGTTGTAGAAACGGTTGAGCGAAGCACTCAAGCCATTGTCCGCAGGCTCGTTCAACACGGCTTCGACCTGTCCAAGGATCTTTTGCTGGGACGCTGCCGACCCGAGGGTATCGCTCGCTCCGCGGATCTGCTGGTCGATGAAGCCTTCGCGGACGCGGCCGATGCGGCTGGTGATGACGCCTGTGCCGACAAAGCCGAACGCGGTGCGCATCGGATCGGTCGGGGCGAATTCCACGCGCTGGCGGGAAAATCCGGGCGTTCCGGCGTTGGAGATGTTGTGGCCGGTGGTATTGATGGCGAGACGCTGGGCCGTCAATGAGCGCCGGGCGATCTCCAGGATGTTCGACAAGCTAGCCATGCGAACCTCGGGACGCGGTCAGATGCGCGCGTCGATCAACTTGCGTGAGAAATCCTCCGTCAGGATCTTGATGTTCTGATGGACGAACTTCATGGAATGCTCGAGCAGAGTGCGATTCTGTTTGTTCAAATCGCTGATCTCCTGCGCGAGCCGCTTCAGCTTCTTCGCCGCCGGCGGAAGAGCGCCGTCGTCGATGGACGCGGTTCCCATCAGGCGCACGCGTTCCTTCTCGAGGGCTTCAAAAGGACGGAGCAGATCCTCTTGTTGTTCGAGAATCGTGCGCAGCGCCGCTTCCTGAAAGTGCACGATGGCATTCTGTTGCTGGCGGACCAACCCCAGAAGCACTTCTGCGATCTCCGCCTCGGTGCGGACGACCTCTTCCAAGTTCTCATTCGCCATGAGTTGCGATCTCCTGTTCATACTGTTTCATATAATGCATCACTCGGCTGACATAGTCGCGCGTCTCGCGGTACGGCGGGATCCCCTTGTGACGCTCGACCGCACCGGGACCGGCGTTGTACGATGCGAGCGCGAGTTTCAGGTCTCCATCGAACCGCTCGAGCATCTTCTTCAAATACTTCGTGCCGCCGTTGATATTCTCCTCGGGATCCCACACGTTCTTCACTCCCATGTCCGCCGCCGTCGAATCGATCAGTTGCATCAGCCCCTTGGCCTCCTTGGAGGAGCGGGCGTTCGCCTTGCCGGCCGATTCTGTCGCGATGACCGCCTTGATCAGCACCGGATCAACCCCGTGCGCCTGCGCGGCGGTATCAATGATCGTTTCGTACGTCGCAAGCCGTTCCGCAATGCGGGACTTCGGCTTCGCGACAGCGGTCGCATCGGTCACCGCGTCCAATCGCTCCGGCTTGACCGACGCGGGGAGAGCCGTCTGCGCCGGCGGAGAGGACACAGGAATCGGTGCTGGAGCAGGCTGCGCCGTCACTTGCGGCTGTACGATCACACGGGCTTTCGGCACCTCCGGGATGACGCGATCGAGTTCCGGAATTGTCCGGAGTTGCGTCGGCAACGGTTCGCCGGTCAACCGGCGATACAAGGATTCGGCAAGGCCGAATTGGCTCTGATTCGTGATGTGCTTCGAAAGCTCGCTGTCGAACATTCCTTCCCACATGTCGCCGCCCAAGCCGTCATCCATCAGGTCTGACTTCTGGACGCTGTTCCGCATGTTCTTCAGCATGTAGCCGACAAGAACGGCCTCGAAGTCCTTGACGGCCTTCTGCAGTCGCAGCTTGTCCGTCGCATCGAACTTCGGCCGGTCTGCGGCCGTCGCCGCTTTCGTGTCGATATGTGTGCCTTTGATCGGCATCAGATAATGACCAACTCCGCTTTCAGCGCTCCAGATTCGCGCAACGCTTGGAAGATGGCAATGACGTCGCGCGGCGAGACCTTCATTGCATTCAACGCTTTCGCAACTTCCTGCACCGTCGCGGCTCCTTCGATCGCGTAGACGCCGGTGCTATCCTCACCCGCCCGCACGGTCGACATGCGCTCGACGACCGTCTGTCCGCCGGAGAGTGCCGTCGGCTGGGAGATGATCGGCTGGGTTTGGATCTCGATATTCAGTCCGCCGTGCGAGATCGCAACGGGAAGGATGGTGACCGTTCCTCCGATCACGATCGTTCCGGTCCGCTCATTGATGATCACGCGTGCCGCGACGTCCGGATCGA
>JBFYQI010000143.1:0-3028 GCA_041302875.1 Ignavibacteria bacterium | reverse complement strand
GTATGCAAGCGCAGGATCTGATCCGCAATATCGCCATCATCGCCCACGTCGACCACGGGAAGACCACCCTCGTCGACCATATGCTCCGCCAAACCGGCACCTTCCGCGCAAACCAGGAGGTTGCGACCCGCGTGATGGATTCCAACGATCTCGAACGGGAACGCGGCATCACCATCCTGGCGAAGAACACGGCGGTCGTCTATTCCTCCCCGAACGACAAGAAGACCTACAAGATCAACATCGTCGACACGCCGGGACACTCCGACTTCTCCGGAGAGGTCGAACGGACGCTGAAAATGGTGGATGGCGTTCTTCTCCTCGTTGACGCCGCCGAAGGGCCGCTTCCCGGGACCAAATTCGTCCTGAAGAAATCCCTCGACCTGGACCTCCAGCCGATCGTCGTGATTAATAAGATCGATCGCAAGGACGCCCGCGCCCACGAGGTGCTCGATGAAGTGTTCGAACTCTTCCTCAGCCTTGGCGCACATGATCACCAGCTGGATTTCCCAACGATCTACTGCATCGCAAAACAGGGTATCGCGAAGCGGGAGCTGGATGATGAAAGCGCAGACCTCCACCCGCTGTTCGAAAGCATCGTGTCGAAGGTCCCGGCGCCGTCGGGAAATTCCTCTGAACCGTTCAAGATGCTCGTCACGACGATCGACTACAACGACTACCTTGGACGCCTGGGAATTGGACGTATTTCCCACGGCTCCATTAAGTTCGGCGGGCCGATGAAGATCATTCATCGCACAGGTGAGGTGGAAGACGCGCGCGTCACCAAGATCTATACATTTCAAGGATTGAAGCGCGTGGAGGTCGAAGAGGTCGGCACGGGTGACATCATCGCGCTCGCTGGAATGGAAGACGTCGATATCGGCGAGACCATCGCAGATGCCGCCGATCCGACGGCGCTCGAGTTTGTGTCCATCGAAGAGCCGACGCTTTCGATGAACTTCATCGTGAACAATTCACCGCTCGCCGGACTGGAGGGCAAATACGTCACGACCCGTCACCTTGGCGAGCGCCTCGCGAAGGAACTCCGCTCGAACGTGAGTCTGCGCGTTGAGTTGACCGACTCCCCCGACATCTTCCGCGTCAGCGGCCGCGGCGAACTCCACCTCGGCGTTCTCATTGAGACGATGCGTCGCGAAGGGTTTGAATTCCAGGTCTCGCGTCCCGAGGTGATCCTGAAGCGCATCGACGATGTGCTCTCCGAGCCCGTCGAGCATGTCATCATCGATGTGCCGGATGAATTCGTCGGCGTCACGATGGAGAACATCGGCGCACGCAAGGGAACCCTGAAGAACATGCTGCAGAACCAGGGGAATACGCGGCTGGAATTTCTCGTCCCCGCCCGCGGCCTGATCGGATTCCGCTCCGAGTTCATGACGCAGACGAAGGGAACGGGCATCCTGCATCACAATTTCCATGGATACGAGCCGCACAAGGGGGAACTCGCCCATCGTACGCGGGGAGCGTTGATCGCCCTCGAAGACGGCACGGCGGTGGCCTATGCGATGGGAAAACTGCAGGAGCGGTCGAAGTTTTTCATCGAACCGGGGATTCGGGTTTACGCAGGGATGATCGTGGGTGAGAATTCCCGCGACAACGACATGACGGTCAACGTCTGCAAGACGAAGCACTTGACCAACATGCGCGCGTCCGGTTCAGACGATGCCATCCGCCTGGAGCCCCCGCAGTTGATGACGCTCGAACAAGCCATCGAATGGATCGGCGACGATGAATACGTCGAATTCACCCCCAAGTCGATCCGTCTTCGGAAGAAATGGCTGGACCACAACGAACGGAATCGGATGTCGAAGAAGAAGGCCGAGCAGAGCGAGGATTAAAAGAGAACCACGGAACTGCGTCACGCTGAGCGTGTCACCCCGAGCCTGTCGAGGGGTGTCACCCCGAGCCTGTCGAGGGGTGTCGAAGCGTGAAGGTTGTCGGAAATTAAGCCTTCGACAGGCTCAGGCCGACTCGGTCGTCGTTTTTCAAGATGCCTACCAACTATTTCCGTGGCAATCAGTGTCCCTCTGTGTAATCTGTGGTATTCTTTTAAAGTTGGTTGCGCAGTCTCTCCACTTGCTCCGGCGTTCCGATCACGATCAACGCATCCCCTTGCTGCAGCACCGTCTCCCCCGGCGGATTGAACTGAAACCCTCCCCCGTTTCGCTTCATCGACACCAACACCACTCCTGATGACGCAATGACCTCGCAGTCGCGAAGTTCTTTGTTCACATGCGGGGAGCTCGCACCGATGTTCACCTCGTCAACACGCAATCCCGAATCATCTCGCAGCATTTGGTCGAGGAAGCTCGTCGTTTTCGGCCGCACAAGCTCGGAAGCCATTCGTAACCCGCCGATGTAGCCTGTTGACACCACGGAGTCGGCTCCGCTCCGAATGAACTTCTCGCGGACCCGAATGTCATCCAATTTCGCGATGATGCGGATCTTCGAATTCAATCCCCGAGCAGTAATGACGACGAACAGATTGTCCTTGTCTTCGGGAAGCGTCGTCACAATTCCCGCGGCCTTTTCTATCCCGGCGGCACGCAACACCGCGTCTTCCGAGGCGTCGCCGTGGACTGCGGGGATCTCCCGTTCGTGCAGCTCCTGGACCTTTGTTGGATTGCTTTCCACGACCACGACGGGACGTTTGGTCTTCAGAAGCTCTTCCAGAACATAGTGACCACTGTGTCCGACACCGCACAAAATATAGTGCTCAGAACTTTCCCGGATCAACCGCTCCATCTTGCGTCTCCTGAGTATTCCACCGATTCCTCCTTGAAGCAGAAACTGCGTCACTTCCGACACGCCGTACAGAATGATCCCCATTCCTCCCATGATGAGAAAGATGGTGAACACTCGACCCGGCGTGCTCAACGGGTGTGTTTCGCCGTACCCGACCGTCGCAAGCGTAATGACCGTCATATACAGCGAATCGAACCACGACCATCCCTCAATGACATGATATCCCACCGTCCCCGCAAGAACGATGAGCACAAGCAGCACAATGATC
>JBFYQI010000093.1:0-3407 GCA_041302875.1 Ignavibacteria bacterium | reverse complement strand
TGGTCGAACGATTTGAAGCGATCGTGAACGGAAAAGAGCTGTGCAATGCATTCTCCGAATTGAACGACCCGCTCGATCAGCGGGCGCGGTTCGAGGACCAGATGCGGCTGCGTGCGCAGGGCGATGACGAGGCGCAGGTCTTGGATGAGGATTATCTTCGCGCGCTTGAGTACGGCATGCCTCCCACCGCGGGCTTGGGCATCGGGATCGATCGCCTGACCATGCTCTTGACCGACCAGGATTCCATCCGCGACGTCATCTTCTTCCCACAGATGAAACCGGAGCGCTGAGAGCGTGGAACTGCCGCGAACAGCAATCGGCGTTCTGCTTCTTCGGTTCTTCCTGGCTTCCGCAGGAGTGCTCACGATTCTCCTCATCCCATCGTGTGATGAACTACTCCCGCCCCGGAGCGATCCCTCGAAGGCGCTCAGGATCCAGGCATCCTTCATCTACACGTACGTCGAAGAAAACAACACTGTTCAGCTCATGCTCGAAGTATTCAACACGTACGACGAAACGATTGAGGACACGCTGGTCGCTGAAGGTGCCATCGTGCTCACCCATCGTGGACCTGATTCCTCGCGGTCAACGATTCCCGTTGATTGGTCGTATCGATGGTCGGGCGGGAATGTGAATCCGGGGACCAACGTGCTCCGCCTCGATGCCGGTCGTTCGATGCGCTTCAAGATCCCGTGGAACATGCGCGACGATCGGAACGTGTCGCTCCTGGAAGACGTGTTCACCTACTATCAGGACCCGGACTGTCGCTATCGCCTTCTTTCGTATCGGCAAGTGTTCGATGTCTCCGGTTCGTTCCAGTTGTTTCGGCGCGTTCCCCGGACCTCCCTCGACGCAGGGACACTGAGCCTCTGCTATGCATATCCGATCGTGGCGAAGGATGTGTGCCCTTTGCCTTCGTTGACCTCATGCCTGGACCGTCCGTGATCACCCGCCATCCCGGCCGAGTCTGGTTCATTGGGGCAATTCTACTGCCCCTTGTCACGTCAGGCTCACTCTGCGCCCGTGGCATTCATGGAACGATCCAAGGTTCCGTTCGGGATGGTTCTTCCCACGCACCGCTGATCGGGGCGGTGGTCATCGTCGTCGGTACCAGATGGGGCGCGACAGTCGATGTGGACGGACGCTTTTCCATTGCGGGCGTGCGTGCAGGCGAGTATGATGTCCGAGTCGCGATGATCGGATATCGTCCCATGCTGGTCCGTCGCGTGCGCGTGGTGCCCGACCTGACCTCTATCCTCTCGGTGGAGCTCGAGCAAAGCGATGTGGAGCTCGCACCGGTCGAGGTGCGTGCCGAACGTCCCTTGATACGCCGTGACCTCGCGGCGACGTCGTTCTTTGTGGCGGATGTTCAACTCGAACACCTTCCCATCACGGGCTTCGCGGACGTGTTGCGGCTCCAACCGGGCGTCACCCGCGATGGCAACGTCCGAGGCGGCCGCTCATCGGATGTGCTCTATCTCATCGATGGATTGCCTGTCCGTGATGTTCTGAGCGGCGGTTTGGGAACGGACCTTCCGCGCAGTGCGGTCACGGAGATGACCGTGATGACCGGAGGGTATGATGCGGAATACGGGAATGCCTCCTCGGGGATCGTCAATGTGGTGACGAAATCCGGCTCCTCTCAACACGTCACGGGGATGCGGTATGAGCGTGATCAGTTCCTTCCGGTGCGATACGTCAAAGCCACCGACCGGGAATGGCAGGCCGAGTTCAGTCAGCGCGGTCCGCTCAGCGGAGAGACGTTCTCTTACTTCCTCTCCGCGAATTATCTGGCAAGCGGGACGCGATGGTGGCAAGATGCGCAATACGCGTTCGACCTGCCCATCCGAACGGATGCGAATGGATTTATCAAGCTGGACTATACACCCGATCCCGGTACGCGCTGGAGCCTGCAAGGGATCTACTCTTCGCAGGAAATCCGGGATTATGAGTTTGCTTGGCGATATAACCTCTCAGGATTGCCGAACAGGGAACGTCGCGCATACCGACTGGCGCTTCAGACCTCGCAGCAATTCGGCGCGACGACCTTCCTGCAAGCGAGCCTGAGCGCGTTTCATTCGCAGACGGCGATCGGTACGTCGAAGACGGAACTCGATTTCAAACCGTACGAATACGATGTGTTTCTCCGTTACGTCGTCGCCGGCAAGCGGAATTGGTGGGCGGACGCAAGTCAAACGTCGTATACCGCGAAAGTGGATTTCACCGCGGAGCCTTGGAAGAACCATATGTTGAAGGCCGGCGGCGAGTTGACCTTGTACGATCTCCGCTCGGAACTGATCAAACTGGAGCCGCAACTCAATTATTTCGCGAAACCCATTGCCGGCGCACCCTTGCTGGACTTCAGCACCCAGTTCAACTATCGACCATACTCGGCAGGGTTTTTCGTGCAGGACAAGGTCCAGCTCATCGAAGATGGCTCGATCCTGACGCTTGGCCTCCGCTGGGATGTGCTGGACCCGCGTGCAGAGCGTCCGCTGATCGAGTACATACCGGTGTCGCAGACGGAATTCAGACAAGAACTCAAGGGCTTCGCTCCGGCGCGCCGGAAGCACGCCCTAAGCCCGAGGATCTCGCTGGCAAATCCTATCGGGCCGCAGAGCTTCTTCTACCTGAACTTCGGTCAGTACTATCAGTTTCCAGTGTTCGACCTCCTCTATAGCGGTATCACACCCGCACAGATACGGTATGGATCGAAGAGCGTCTCAGCAGGGAACCCTGATCTGGAGCCTGAACGAGTGACGGCATGGGAGGCGGGCTTTAAACATGGGTTTTCGCGCGCCGCAGTGCTGACGGTCACGTACTTCCGCAAGCACATGACGAATCAAATCGATGCCAAGACGCTCATCCCGTTCGATAGCAAATATGCGGGGGACTACGGATTTGCCACGTACGTGAACAATGCGGAAGCGAACGCCTCTGGTGTCGAAGTAGTACTGAGCGGGGAGCAATGGCAGGAGAAAACCAGCACGCTTTCGTACACCTACATGGTGACAGAAGGCGTCACGGAATCGGCAGACAAGACGGTTTCACGTGCGCTCTGGGGATTCCCCGCGATCTCAAGGGCATACCCGTTAAGTTGGGACCAGCGGCATACGGTGAAAGGGGATATCTCTGTCGTGCTTCCAATGGCTGTGGAATTGAATCTCATCGGGCTCTTTCACACAGCGAGACCGTACACGTTCTATCCGACCCGCGACGGAATCACGCCTCTTGACACGACGAAAGGATTCGTGCCGAACAACGCACGGATGGTGAGCGTGTTCATCCTCGACGCAAAGATGCATCGGACGTTCTCGCTCGGCGACAACGGACTGCGGACGGCAACGGTCTTTGTGGATATCCGAAATATGACGAACGCACGCAATGTTGTGTGGATGGATTCCAAC
>JBFYQI010000088.1:0-5834 GCA_041302875.1 Ignavibacteria bacterium | reverse complement strand
GATCGAACAGCTTGCGGCGCTTCGTGCGATCCCGAATCTCACCGTCATCCGACCGGCAGATGCCAACGAAACCGCCGCTGCCTGGACATTTGCGGTGAAGCACACCACCGGTCCCGTCGCGCTCGCATTGACGCGGCAGAAGGTCCCCACCTTCGACCGAACGCAGTATCCTTCCGCCGACAACCTCGAGCGGGGCGCATACATTCTTGCCCAATCCTCGAACGACCCGAAAATCATCCTGATCGGAACGGGTTCGGAGGTTCAACTCGCGTTCGGTGCATATGAACAACTCGCGAAGGAAGGGATCGCCGCACGCATCGTCAGCATGCCTTCATGGGAGTTGTTCGAACGCCAGGATGCAACATACAAGGAATCGGTGCTTCCGGCCGGCGTTCGGAAGCGCATTGCGGTCGAGGCAGGAAGTCCAATGGGATGGGAACGCTATGTGGGTCTCGACGGCAAGGTTCTGGGCATCAGCACGTTCGGCGCGTCAGCTCCGGCGGAAGCGCTCTATAAAGAGTTCGGTTTGACGGTTGAGAAGGTCCTGGCGACTGCCAGGGAATTGCTGGCCAACTAACGCGTGACGGAGGAGAGCAAGATGAAGAAGTTCATCGTCGCGATCATTCTCGTTCTCATGCCGCTCGTTGCTTGGGCACAAGCCGAGCAGCCCATGATGAAACACCCCCTGGCAGAGCAGCAAGGCATCACCATCTCGTTGCGGGGCGGCTATCAGTTTGCCTCATTGGAGGATTGGGAGAATCAGTTCGAACCGAAGCCCAAGACCGCTCTGACGGGAATTGGCGGCGAAGTGAACTATCACGCAGCGTCGCTGTTCATCGTCGGCGGGGGCTACGAGTACTATTTTACGCAGACGGTCAAGATCGAGAACATGACCCCGAATGTTGAAGACCATGTCAGCATGAGTTTCTTGTATGGATCGGTCAAGGCCGGAATCCCACTTGGCGACATGAAGGAATATTTTCTCTACGGCGGAATTGATGCGGGAATGCTGACGGGTACAGAGAATGCAAAGGTCTCAGGCTCGACGCTCGAATCGACCGGTTCGGTCTTCGCCTTCCGTCCCAAGGCCGGATTGCTCGGATTCCTTGGCGACAGCTGGAGCGGGACCTTGGAGTTGGGGTATCTGATCGGCAACGTCGACGAAGTAAAGTTCAACGACGTGACCGTCCCCGGCTACAAGCTCGACCTCTCCGGTCTCAGTCTTCTGTTCGCGGCCAGCTATCATCTGCCGCTCTGATCGCCGGAAGTGAATCGCTCATCAACCATAGCTATCGAAAGCCTTCATGTCCGCCATCACCTCTGAACGTCCCGTCCATAGCCCGGAATTCCGCCGCCGCCGTGCGCTCAACTGGTTAACGCTCGGATTCACGTACGCGTCGATGTATATGGGGCGGTACAATCTCTCATTTGCGAACAAGTCGCTCTCCGACACGTACGGATGGGACAAGACGCAGATCGGCTCCATCATCACGATCGCGCTGACGATCTACGGCGTTTCGGCATTGTTCAACGGCCCGATCGCCGATCGGATCGGTGGGCGCAAGGCGATGCTCATCGGAGTCTTCGGAGCCGTCGTCTTCAACATTGCCTTTGGATTGGGGGCGTACATCGGATTCCTCGGCACGGGCAACGTTCTCATCGGATATTTTGCATCCGCCTGGGCGCTGAATATGTATTTCCAGTCCTACAGTGCCCTTGCCCTCATCAAAGTGAATTCCGGATGGTTTCACGTACGCGAGCGGGGGGTCTTCTCTGCGATCTTTGGCTCGATGATCCAGAGCGGACGCGCATTGATCTTCTTCGTCGGCGGGATTGCGGTGACGTTTCTTCCGTGGCAGTGGGTCTTCTTCATCCCCGCAGGCGTGATGGCGCTGATGGGTGTATTGACCTATTTCTTCGTACGGGACAATCCGGAAGATACAGGCCATCCGTCATTCGATACGGCCGATGCGTCGAGCGGCGACACCGACAAAGTGAACTGGGCCTACCTGGCGAAGAAGGTCTTCACGAATCCGGTCACGCTCACGATCGCTTTCGCAGAATTCTGCACGGGATTCGTTCGTCACGGATTCGAACAGTGGTTCCCGCGTTACATGCAGGAAGCGCAACATCTTCCGCTGGACTCGGGAGTGTTTCAGAAAGGTGCGATGAGCGTCGTCATCGCCGGAATTGTCGGCGCATTCGCCGCCGGCACCATTTCAGACTGGGTCTTCAAATCCCGCCGCCCTCCCGTCGCGTTCGTCGGTTACCTCCTGCAGATCGTCAGCCTTGCGGTCATCTGGATGGCGCCATCGCTGGAACTCATCATCGGGGCATTTGTGTTGAATTCTTTCGCCATAAGCATGGTTCACTCGATGCTCTCCGGCACGGCCTCCATGGACTTCGGCGGCAAGAAGGCAGCCGCCTCCGCCACTGGCATGTTCGACGGGATGCAGTATATTGGCGGCGCAGCCGTCGGAATCGGGATGGGCTGGATGCTGGAACGCTTCGGCTGGGGCGTCTGGGGACCGAGCATGATCGGCTTCTCATTCATCGGCCTGGTGCTGATGCTGAAGCTGTGGAACGCGGTCCCGAAAGGGAGAGGGGGACACTGAGGAATTGCGGATTGGGGATTGGGGATTGCGGATTGCGGATCAAGATATCCCCTTTTGACTTATGACTTATGACTTATGACTTTTTCATTCGACTTATCCTGAAAGGTCCCCCTCATGGCCATCCACCCCTGGCATGACGTCACACCAGGCGAACACGCTCCGAAGGAATTCTGTTCGATCATCGAGATTCCGTACGGATCGAGCGTCAAGTACGAACTGGACAAGAAGAGCGGATTGATCAAGCTGGACCGCGTGCTGTACTCAGCGGTGTACTATCCGGCGAACTATGGTTTCATTCCGCAGACGCTTGCCGAGGACGACGATCCGTTGGATGTGCTGGTGTTCTGTCAGGAAGACGTGGTACCCCTGACGATCATCAACGCACGCTGTATCGGTCTGATGACAATGGTGGATTCAGGAAAGAAGGACCACAAGATCATCGCGGTCGCGACAGAAGACCCGACGTATAATTCATTCCGGGAAGCGACCGACATGCCGCCGCATCTGATGATGATGCTCCGCCGGTTCTTCCAGGACTACAAGCAGTTGGAGGGGAAGGCTGTGGAGGTCGATGCGATCCAGCATGCCGCCGACGCATATCCCATCATCCAGACGGCGTTGGAACGCTACAGCGAACAGCGAAGAAGGGGGTTTAAACACTGAGGAGAAGCAGGGAGGAGTAGTCAGTGGTCAGTAGTCAGTGATCAGTAAAGAAGCTAAAAAAAGAGCCCGACAAGATGTCTGCCGGGCTTTCTATATTTGGTGGGGTCTCAGGCAAGCTAATGCTTGCCCAACATTCACAAGGTCACCTGCTCACCACTCACTCGCACACGCGTCCTGAGCTTGCTTGCCCCGTGAGCGAGGCGAACGGGGCCTGCCCCTGCGCCGTATGCGGGGTCGAAGGACTCGCCCTCCTACTTCTTCACCCCCCATAGCTTCTTCGCGACCTTCTCCAACTCTTCCGCGATGAGCTTTGTGTCGAGAGTCTTCTCCGGCATGTTCTCGAACACGGCGTATGGAACCTTGACGCCGTTCACATCGATGAAGCTCGCATCTTTGGCCTCGATCTTGTCCCAGTCGTTGGTCTTGTAATAGAAGTCCATCTTCTCGTCCGGGAGCGAATGATACAGAATGGAATCCTCTTCCCCTTTTCGTGCACGTCGATGGTTCTTCCGCACCGATTCTTCGTATGATACGCGGATGTACATCAGCGATGCCTTGCTGAGGAGCTCGGGACCGAGATACGAGAGGGCTTCCATGATCCCGTTATCGCCGCCGCGGGCGAACTCGACCAAGACCGTCCTGTCTGCATGGTAGTTCGGTTCCTTCGCGATCTTCTTCCGGTACTCAAGGTCCATCCGAGACATGTAGAGATTCCAGATGTAATGCTCCTTGAACCAGTACTTCTCGTCCGACCAGACGCGCGGCTTGCCGAATTTGGTCATCAGGTCGTCGAGCTCGAAGGTTTCCCACACATACAGAAAGTCGTCCAATTCCTCGAACGGACCGATGTGGAAGCGCTCCAACCGCTCCTTGGGATCGCACTTCTTCAGGAAGTCAATGACCTCTGATTTTCCGGCTGCCGGCCGGCCGGTGATGATGAGAATGGGAAGATGATTCATGGGAAGACCGGTAATTGGTGATTAGTGATTTCTGATTGTTGATTACGGCAATTCTTTGATCCGCCCTTCGATCTTTGAATCGATCGACTGCATTTGGCGGATCTTCTGCTCAACCACTCCAAAAACGGTTTGATTCGTGTAGTCGAGCGTCGGCGCGGGAATGCCAAGATACCGTTGTGATTCCCCCATCAAATAGTCGCTCGCGGCGCCGACATAGAGCCGCTGCTCATCCAGCGGTTCCCCATTGACGGTCAGTTCCACGATCTGCGGCTTCTTATCGGCTCCCTTCCGCCATGTGCACCGAATACCGGATGTCTGGACCGATTCACGGTCTCTCGACTGAAGCTGGATGAAGTGCTCGACGATGGTTCGCACCTGCGCACCGGTCAGGGTGAAGGTCACAAGCGTGTTACGGAATGGCAGGATCTCGAACAGCTTCCTCTTGGTGATCTCCCCCGCGACCGCGTCCGAGCGGATGCCGTGATTGTTCATGAACGCAACGTCCGCACGCGCTGCCTCCCGCTGTGCATCCGTGATGAAGTTGCCGATGCCGCTCTCGCCGTTCTCCCGCTTCCAGTCTGTCGCAAGCGATCCGATCACGGCGGCATATTCTGCATCGATCTGTGTCTGGATCGAATCCACCAGATGGCTCAAGGGGGACGCCGGCCGCTTCGTGTGGATCCACAGCTGTTTCAATTCGCCGTCGAACGCGGTCACCCGGTCATTCTCGACCGTGAGGTTCACGATCCCGAGATTCTCGCAATTCGATCCCGCCTGCGCGATGACGACGCCGTTCACTGCCACCGGCTTCCGCAGTCGCGTATGCGAATGCCCGCCGATGATCACGTCGAGTCCGCGAACCTTCGCCGCCAATACAGAATCATCTTCCACACCCTGATGCGTCAGCGCGATAATGAGGTCGGTCTTCGGATCGAGTTCGTCGATCAATTTCTGCATGACCGCATGATCGGTTTCGAGTTTGATCCCGGCCGTGCTGGACCGGCTGACAAGATTGTAGAACGCCGCGGACATCCATCCGATGACACCGATCCGGATCCCATTCTTTTCAATGATGTGCGACGGCAGGTTCCTTCCCAGCAATCTCCCTTCTTCGTCGAAGAGATTGGCACAGACGATCGGGAACCGTGCGACCTCACTCAGGCGAAGAAAGTTTGCCCGTGAGATGTCGAAGTCGTGATTGCCCGGCGTCCAGATCTCGTACCCGATGCGATTCATCATCTCGAACAACGCTCCCCCCGTCGCCCCCGCATAGTCGATCTCGGCGGCCGGATTCCCCGTCATGACGTCCCCCGCATCCATCAGCAATGCCGGACGGAGTTGGCGGATGCTGTCAACAATTGCTGCAAGTTCGACGAAACCGCCGACCAGCGGGCGCGGCGCCGTACGGATCCAGGTCGCCTCGCGGGGAACAAACGATGCGTGCATGTCGTTTGTATGCAGGATCGTGAGCGATGCGGGCTGTGCGACCGCACATGCACCGAACGAGATAATGACAACGACAGCAACGATCGCGAACGACAAGAGTCTCTTCATGGTTGAATCCTCACAGAATACTGGATTGCGGGGGTTCTAAGAT
>JBFYQI010000087.1:0-2648 GCA_041302875.1 Ignavibacteria bacterium | reverse complement strand
ACGGAAGGCCCCCTGGAGTTCGCCTTGGACGGTGCGGGCGTTCTTCTGGATCTGCCAGCCGCTGTAGCGGGTGCCTTCATACTCGATCGTGATCTTGAAGCGGGGCATGAGGGAAGATAAGGGTTATTGTTGATTGTTGAGTGATGATTATTGATTGAATGTTATTGCGGCTTTCCCAGGTGGATGATTCCGTCTCCAAACTTATCGCGCAAGGAGTCCACGACCTTCAACACCTCCTGTTTCTTCCGGTCCTGCGGGAACAGGCCAAGTGACATCTGCTCCTCTCCATGGAAATTCGAGAGACGCACTCCGACGAGCCGGATCTTCTCCCCTGGTGCCTGCGCCTCCTCCAGCAACTCGCAGACCGCGCGGAAGACCAGGGGGTCCTCATTTGTCGGTTCGACCGTTCGTCCATGCGTGACGGTGGTGAAATCCGAGTACCGGAGTTTCAACGTGATGGTCCGCGCCTTCCAACCATGCGAACGGAGCGTTGAGCAAACATCCTCTGTCAACACGTGGAGTTCCCGCTCCAATTCCTGCCGCTCTCCGATGTCCCGTGCAAAGGTCTCCTCGCGGGAAATGCTCTTCGCATCCTCCTCGCCGCCGATGTGCGTCGATCCTCGTCCGCTCGCCGCCGCGCTGATCCACGATCCATGCGAGCCCAACAGGGCGACCAACTCCGCTTCCGTTCTCGCCTGCAGGTCCGCGACGATGCGGAATCCCTTGCCTTGCAGGAACTCCTCGGTCTTCTTCCCGATGCCGGGGATGACCCCGATGTTCATCGATGCCAGATAGTCCTTCTCGGTCCCGTGCGGGACAGCGATGACGCCCGCCGGCTTGACGGCGTTAGCGGCGATCTTCGCGACGGTCTTGTTCGATGCGAGCGCGATGGTGCACGGGAGCTGGAATTCCGTCCGGACGATCATCTGCAGCCGGTGCATGAAGCCCGGGAGGTCGTTCCCATACAATGATTCGCATCCGGTGAAATCCATGTACATCTCGTCGATCGAGGCGCGTTCCACCAGAGGAGCGAGCTCACAGATGCGGTGATACAATCGGTCCGAGATGCGTCCGTATTCGCCATGGTGGCCGCGGACGACGATCAGCGAGGGACACAGCTTCAGCGCGCGCGCCATCGGCATCGCGGATCGGACGCCGAAGGCTCGCGCTTCGTACGATGCCGACGCAACGACGCCCCGCCCATCAGGCGTTCCTCCGACGGCGACCGGTTTGCCGATCAGCGTCGGATCGGTAATGCGTTCGACGGAGACGAAGAAACAATCGAGGTCGAGATGGGCGATCTGGGGGATGCGGTCACTCATCGCTCAGAACCGGCGGAAGCGGTACCCGCGCGCCTTCAATTCCGTCAGCAGAAGATCGAGGGAACGATGGAACGGATCGGGCCGGTGCGGTCCGGCGCCGATGTGCAGGAGCAGGATGAATCCGTTCAGGCCATTCGAGGAAACGCGTTCGTGCCGCAGGATGCGCTGGAGGATCGTATCGCTTGAGACGTAGCGCGGGTCGATGCCGGGACGCGTGTAGTCGGCATTCGACGACGTTCCCGGCGTGAAGTTGACCAACGTGAGCGACATCTGGCGAGACCAGGATGCGATCGAGTCGTTGTACCATTCGTACGGCGGGAGGAAGACGGATGCTGCCGATCGCATGATGCCGAATCGCTCGAGCTCACGGTAGTTGGCTTCGAGATCGGCGATGAACTCCTCCCGCGGGACCAGGAGCGAATCTCGGTCTTCCCACGTGCAATAGAGGAGGTGACGATCTGAGTGCGGTCCGACATAGTGGCCTTCCATCACGAGCCTACGGATCGCCGGAGCGAATTGCGGATTGCGCAGAAAATCTCCCGTGAAAAAGAAGCTTGCGCGAATGTCATGAGATTTCAGGACGGCGAGGATGGTGTCGGCTCCTTCCGCGTACTCATGCCCGGTGAACACGAGATGAATGTCCCGCTGCGTCGTATCCATGCGGACGATCGCCCCATGCGCCCGAACTTGAGCTGTGAGCTGTGAGAAGCAGAATGAGACGAGGAGGAAGATCGCGGATGAGCGCACGAGGATCCCGTCGGGTTATCGATCGCTCAGGAAACTCGCGCGGAGGTACTCGCGAAGCTGGTCGCGTTTGTAGATCACATCGCTGTGACCGAGTTCGCTGTCGATGAAGAGGATACGATGGATTCGGAGGTCGTGTGCTGTGATCGTCGATTCGGGTGCCGCATGGAAGGGGATTCCCCATGCCGCAAGGTCGTCGAGGAGGTTGAGGCTCTCCTGCCTTGTCCCCCCATCCGCGGTATGGATATTGATGAACTTCCCCTGCGAATGATCGATCCAGTGGGCGAACTTCTCCGTTTGCCCATAGAGTGCGTCGAAGAGATAGACTTCCTGGATGCGGTCCGTCAGGCCGCCGCGGAGGAGGATGAACGACATGACGCGGTATGCGCCGCTGTGTCCTGCGAGGATGATCCGTCCGGGTGTCTCCCCCTGGATGATCTCGTGTGCATGCAGCGTCTGCAGCACGTCGCCCACCAGCCGCTTGAACACTTCCGGTTCTTCCAGCTTTCCGCCGAATGAGTCGGGGGCATTCTTCGGTCCTTCGGGATGGACCAGCACGGCATTCTTCCCGCTCTCGCAGAA
>JBFYQI010000084.1:0-3572 GCA_041302875.1 Ignavibacteria bacterium | reverse complement strand
GAGCCGCAGTCCGGCACTACCGGATTTTTCCGGATGAAACTGGACACCGTAGAAGTTGCGGATGGACACCGCAGAGCTGAACGTCACGCCATAGTCCGTCCGGCCGATCGTCTGATCTGTTAACGGCGCCCGATACGAATGAACGAAATAGAAATACTCATTCGGCGAAATGCCGTTGAACAAAGGCGAAGAAGCGTCGTGTTGAATCGTATTCCAACCCATATGCGGGATTTTCAGCGTTCCGTTTGATTCAAATCGCGCGATCGTGCCGGGAATCAATCCAAGTCCCGTCGTGCTCCGCTCCTCCGAGCGCTCGAACAGCACTTGCATGCCGAGACAGATGCCGAGGAATGGAACTTGCGTTTCCCGGATCCAATCGACCAAGGACGCCTGTTCCAACGCTTCCATCGCGCTTCGAGCCTCTCCGACGCCGGGAAGGATGATGCGCCATGCGCGCTCAAGGTCTGACCGTTCGGCTGTGACGATGCATTCAACGTCGAGTTGGCGAAGCGCGTTGACCACCGACCGGACGTTTCCGGATCGATAGGATATGACTGCAACTCTCCCGGTCAAAGTTTGTTTCCTACAGGACACCTTTCGTGGACGGAATGCTCTCACCGGTACCATCCAAGGCGATCGCCTGGCGGAGCGCACGTGCTGTTGCTTTGAACATGGCTTCGATCTGGTGATGGTCGTTGCGGCCGTTCACGGTGATATGCAGATTCGCCCGAAGTCCATCTGCGAATGCTCGGAAGAAATCCTCGACAAGCTCGGTCGGGAGTTCTCCCACCCGCTCGCGCGTGAATGTCGCATTGAACGCGCAGTACGGCCGCCCTCCGAGATCAAGCGCCACCTGCGCGAGCGATTCATCCATCGGAAGAACAAAACCGTATCGGCCGATCCCCCGCTTCTCGCCGAGCGCCTGGCGGATGGCTTCTCCCAACGCGATCCCGGTGTCTTCCACCGTATGATGCTCGTCGACCCTAAGGTCTCCCTTTACGTCGATCGTCAGATCGATGCCGCTGTGCTTTGCGATCTGTTCCAGCATATGATCGAAGAAGCCGATGCCGGTGCGAATTGTCCCCCGGCCTGTTCCGTCGAGCGCGATCTCGACCGTAATGGTTGTCTCCTTTGTGGACCGCACGACACGCGCCGAGCGATCCGCATGGACGATCGCGTTACACAATTCAAGGAACGATTCCCGAGTAATGTCCGCAGCGCTTCCCGCATCCCGCGTCAGGCGAGCCGCTCGAACCTGGAGATTCCGCGCAAGCTGGACATCCGTTTCACGATCCCCAATCACCCACGATCGTTTCAGGTCGACCGCGTTTGACCGCATAAAGTCCTCCAGCAGGCCGGTCTTCGGCTTCCGGCACGCGCAGTTGTCCTCCGGCACATGCGGACAGACGAACACGGCGTCGAACCGAATCCCTTCTCCAGCGAGATGGTCGAGGATGCGCTGCTGCACCGGCTCGAACGCTTTGAACGGAAAGCGTGGAGTGCCGAGATGATCCTGATTTGTTACCATGACGAGTTTGTATCCGTGCCGAACGAGACGGCCGAGGCCCGTCACAACGCCTGGGATAAACGCCAGCTTCTCGAACGAATCGACTTGTTCGTCCGGTGGTTCCTGCACCAGTGTTCCGTCGCGATCAACAAAGAGCACGTTCATTGTACCACTCCTCTGAGGGCGGCGATAAGCAACTCGTTCTGTGGACGCGTTCCCACCGTGATGCGCAGACCGTTTTCGCATCGCGGTTCCGTGCTTCGATTCCGCACGATGATGCCCTGCGCCGCGAGATGCGCGTAGATGCGGTTCGCATCGGACACACGCACGAGCAGGAAGTTCGCATCTGACGGGAAGACACGCTCGACACACAAGAGTTTCTCCAGTTCCGCCTTCAGCCAGCGTCGTTCTTCGACGATCCGTTCCACGGAGGCCCGCATGCGATCCTGATTCGCCAACGCCTCCAAAGCAACGGATGCCGTGAGCGTATTCATGTTGTAGGGAGGCTTCACGCGCATCAGCCAGTCGATCACGGAAGGATGCGCCACCGCATAGCCGCACCGCGCGGCGGCGAGTCCCCACGCTTTCGACAACGTCCGGGTCACGACAAGATTGGGAATCGACGCAGCCGATGTCGCCAACGAAGCGGCCTCCGCGAAATCGAGATACGCTTCGTCCACCACGACCACGGCGTTCTCCTCGGTCAACGCGAGGATGGCTTCCCAGCGGATCAGGTTGGCCGTCGGATTGTTCGGCGTGCAGACAAAGACAAGCCGCGTGTTCCCGTCGACGCACCGGCGAACGGCTTCGACATCCAGCTGATAATCCTCCGTCAGAAGACACGAGCGGACTTCTGCGTCCTGAACGGCTGCGGCGACTCGATACATCCCGTACGTCGGTTCGGGGATTACCACGTTGCTTTGTCCGGGTTCGCAGAATATGCGAACGAGCAAGTCGATCACTTCGTCGGAACCCACGCCGACAAAGATGGAGTCCGGCGGAACACCGTTCAGCTGCGCGAGGCGCTCACGGAGCTTCTGCTGCACGGGGTCCGGATACCGATTCAGGGAGATACCATCCCGGGTGACCGCACTGCCAAATGCGTTCTCGTTCGCATCCAGCAGAACGCCGGAGACATGGTCTTGCCGCGCGCTTCGATAGGGCTTCAGCGCTCGGATGTTTGGTCGGACAAGATGATCGATCGTGGAGATCACGGGCACACTGTTGCCACCCCAGAAAGTGTCATGATACAAGAGCGTCAATCTGAGCTTGTCGAAGATTGGCGCTCAAGAGAGAGAACGGGCTGATTACGATGCTATATCCAGTCGAATTAAAACAGATGTCGCGTGCGCAGGCAAACCTTCCGCTTCTGCAAGTGTGACGACCGCGGGCGCGATGGCGCTCAGACCGTCGCGGCTCAAAGATTGAAACGTGATGTGTTTCTGAAAACTTGCCAGCGACACGCCTCCGGTTGCCCGTGCCGTTCCGTTTGTCGGAAGCGTATGGTTCGTTCCGGACGCATAATCGCCGACCGCAACAGGCGACCATGAGCCGATGAACACGGAGCCCGCATTGCTGACATCGGCGGCAAGCGATAAGGCGTTCCGTGTATTGATCAGCAAGTGCTCCGGTGCGTAGTCATTCGAGATATTCAGTGCGTCATCAAGCGTTTGCACGATTAACAGCTTCACATGTTCAAGCGCCTGACGAAGGATGTCTCCGCGACCTCCGTGTTCCTTCGCGACCCTCAGTTCTTTCTCGACTGCATTCACGAGGACGTTGCTGGTCGTCACGAGGACCGCGTGCGCATCCGCATCATGCTCCGCTTGTGAAAGCAGGTCCCAGGCGACGGCGCGAGCATCGGCCGTCTCATCCGCAATCACCAGCACCTCGGACGGCCCGGCAAGCATGTCGATGGCACAACCATTTGGGTCCACAGAGACAAGTTGCTTCGCGGCCGCAACAAAGCGGTTGCCCGGACCGAAGATCTTGTCGACCCGCTCGATGCTCTTCGTCCCATACGCCATGGCTGCGATCGCCTGCACCCCGCCGACGGCATAGACCT
>JBFYQI010000070.1:0-2798 GCA_041302875.1 Ignavibacteria bacterium | reverse complement strand
CCCGTCGGACAAGCAGTTACAAACAGCGGTCGGCATCCTGAAGAACAAGAAGCGGTATGAGGCGATCTTGGCAGGAAGATGAGGGCATGCTCTCAGGCTGCCTGGGGGAGACCCCCGTTTTCATCAAGTTCAAACGGCTCGATTTACGGTCCGAAAAGCTGCATCTGCGGGAGTGATTCCTTCACGCGTGCAATGATGTATTCCAGATCTTCCTTCTTGTTGACGAAGTCCAAGTTGTCGCTCTCGATGACGAGCAACGGACCATGTCTATAATTGTCGATCCAACTCGTGTACAGCCTGTTCAATTGTTCCAGGTATTCCCGCGGAATTCCCTGCTCGAATGACCTGCCGCGACGGCTGATCTGCTGGAGAAGGGTGTCGACGTTCGCCTTCAAGTAGATGAGGAGGTCGGGAGGCTTCAAGTACTCCATCATCACATGAAAGAGCGATACGTAGTTCGTGTAGTCCCGCTCTGTCATCTTGCCGATGTCGTACAGATTCCGTGCGAAGATCTCCGCGTCCTCATAGATCGAACGGTCCTGGATAACCGATTCGCTCGACTCGACGATCTCCTTGTGTCCCTTGAAGCGGTTTGCGAGGAAGTAGATCTGCAGGTGGAAGGACCAGCGCTCCATGTCCGCGTAGAAGTCGGCGAGGTACGGATTGTCATCGACCGATTCATAGTACGGCTTCCAATTGAATCGGTCGCCGAGCAGGCGGGCGAGTGAGGATTTTCCTGCGCCAATGTTGCCGGCGACGGCGATGAACAGGGGGTGGGAGGGCATGCGGGGGATTCCCGGCTGTGCCTACTTGCAGGCCGCGACCGCGTCCGTGATGGACTCGTGGATATCGAAGACGTGGTGCAGTTTGGTGACCTCGATCAGGGCTTGAACCTTCTTCGATGCGCGCGCGAGTTTGAGGTCTCCCCCCGCTTTGCGCATGGTGTTCAAGCTCCCGATGAGCATGCCGAGGCCCGAGCTGTTGACGAATTGGACCTCGTGGAGATCGATCACGACCTTCTTCGTCCCGGCGTCGAGAAGCTTGTGGATCTGCTCATTCAGGGCGGTCGCATCCGGTCCGCCCATGACGTTTCCGCTCAGTTCAATGACGGTGACGCCCTTCTGCTGTTTCGAGGCGAACTTCATCGCAGGTCTCCCTGGAGTCAGGACTTCTTCGGTTTCTTCGAGAGCTTCAGCTTCTCGGTGTCGAGAACAACGGCGCTGGCGATGTAGATGGACGAATACGTACCGGCGATCTGGCCGATGGCCAGCGTGAATGCAAATCCGCGGATCACCTCTCCGCCGAATAAGAGCAATACGAGGAGCACGGCGAAGATCGTGCCGTTCGTGATGATCGTTCGGCCCAGCATCTCGTTCACGCTCTTGTTCATCGCTTCCTGGAGAGGAAGCGCGCGATGGATCTTCAGCGTTTCCCGAATACGGTCAAACACGACGACGGTGTCGTTCACCGACACGCCGATGATCGTCAGAAAAGCGGCAACCACTTCCTGGGTGATCTCGACGGAGAATCCGAGGTCCAGCGAGTTGAGGATGGACAAGATGCCAAGGGTCACGAGAACGTCGTGTGCCAGCGACAGGAGCGCACCGATACCGTATATGAACTGAAAACGGATCCCGATGTAGGCCATGATGGCCACGAGCGACCAGACGATGGCATAGGTCGCGCTCGTTCGCAATTCCTTACCGATCTTCGGGCCGATCCGCTGTTCCTGGAGCACCTCGAAGGGGTTGGCCGCGAATCCCACCTTCAACGCCTCCTTGATCTGCGTGGAGGTCTGCGCCGCGTTGATATCTTCCGACACGCGGATCAGGATGTCCTGCTCAATGCCGAAGGTCTTGATCTCGCTCCGTCCGAGGCCGACCTCTCCCAGCGCGGTTCGAATCTGAGCGATGTCGACCTTCTGTTGGAAGCGGACGATCATCTCCGATCCGCCGCGGAAGTCGATGCCGAAGTCGATCCCGCGGATGAGCAGTGAAGTGAGTCCGGCGGCAATGACGAGTGTGGAGACAAGATACCACACATTGCGGGCGCCGAGGAAGTTGATGGAGGTTGCTTTAAAGAGTCGCATCGTGTTGTCGCTTCAGTCTATCCGAAATTGGGAGTAATTCCTTTGTCCGTCGCGGCGTTGAACACAACACGCGTAATGACGACGGCGCTGAACATCGTTGCGGCGATACCGATCATCAGCGTCAGCGCGAATCCCTGGATCGGGCCCGTGCCGAACTGGAACAGAATGATGCCTGTCAGGAACGTGGTGACGTTCGAGTCGAAGATGGCGGTGAATGCTTTGTCGTAGCCAGCGTCGATCGCGGCACGGAGCGTCTTGCCCCCCGCGAGTTCCTCTCGAATGCGTTCATTGATGAGCACGTTCGCATCGACGGCCATGCCGATGGTCAGCACCATGCCGGCGATGCCTGGGAGCGTCAGCGTGGCCTGGAAACCAGCCAGCACGCCCAGGATGAAGAGCATGTTGAATGCGAGGGCAATGTCGGCAACGAAGCCGGCCGTGTTATAGTACAGCAGCATGAAGAAGATCGTTACCAAGAGCGCCCACATCGCGGCGTTCATACCGGAACGGACCGAGTCTTCGCCGAGCGACGGCCCGACCGAACGCTGCTCAATGATAGCAACCGGTGCCGGAAGCGCGCCCGCCTTTAGCACGATCTCAAGCAGTCGCGCTTCGTTCGGCGATTCCATTCCCGTGATGCGGGAGCGGCCGCCGGTGATCTTGTTTTGCACGACCGGAGCGGAGAAGATCGCGTTGTCCAGCATGATGG
>JBFYQI010000064.1:0-2515 GCA_041302875.1 Ignavibacteria bacterium | reverse complement strand
GCTCGGCTTGCTGGCGGAAGGATTCTTTCAATTCATGGGCTGGCCGTGCAGGAATAGGAGTATCGGCAGAGAGCTGTGTGATCGCGTTCGCGAGATCCTTCAGCACCACGGCGGTGGCATGGACTGTCTCGCTGGCACCGAGTTCGGCTCGAAGTGCCTCGAGTGACTTCAGACCTTGCCGCGCGGTTTCGAGCCGTTCCGCGATTGTCCGGTTTTGCGCCTTGAGCAATTCAAGTGCATAGTCGCCGGTCACACCTTCGATGCGGCGCACGCCGCTGGCAACACTTCCCTCGGTTCGGATCTTCAGATAGCCGATGTCCCCCGTGGAGCGCACATGCGTGCCGCCGCAGAATTCCTTGCTGAACTCGCCGAACTGCACGACATTCACCCGGTCGCCATACTTGTCGCCGAAGAACATGAGCGCGCCCAGATTCTTTGCCTGTTCGAAGGGGATGTCGCGATGGTGCGTCATCGCCATATCCTCACTGATCTTCTCGTTCACCATCCCTTCGATCTGCTGCAATTCCGCATCCGTGATCTTGGCGAAATGGGCGAAGTCGAACCGGAAGTAGTCTGGGGCAACAAGCGAGCCTGCCTGATGGACGTGGGTCCCGAGGACGCGGCGCAAGGAGTTGTGGAGAAGGTGCGTGACCGAGTGGTTGCGCATGATGGACCGGCGTCGCATGGAATCAACGCGGGCGGTGGCTTCCGTTGCAGGGCCGACGTCGCCGTCGAGGATGTGCACCATCACGTTCCCGCTCCGCTGTGTGTCGAGCACGCGCCGCGTTTGTCCGTTCAGCTCCACCTCTCCAGAATCGCCAACCTGTCCTCCCGACTCGCCGTAGAAGGGGGTCTCCTCAAGCACGAGCAAGTTGCCTTGCGCGTAGAGCACTTTTGAGGTGGTCTCGAGTTTTTCATATCCGACGAAGCGTGCAGATTCTGCGATGCTTCCGAGCTCGAGCATCCGGGCTGCCTCGCGCGAACGGACCAGCAGAGCCTCGGCGGCCGGGATTTCCGCTCCCGCTTCGCCAGCGGCCGTGCGCGATTCCCGCGATCGTTCCTTCTGGCTCTCCATCAATTTCGCGAACGTCCCGACATCGACCTTCAATCCCCGCTCGGCCGCCATCAGCTCCGTGAGGTCGAGCGGGAATCCGAACGTGTCGTACAGCTTGAAGGCATCCTCGCCCGGGAACGTCTTCGAATGTCCCATCTGCCGAACGACGGACTCGAACTTCTCCAGCCCGCGATCAAGTGTCGCGTTGAAGCCTTCCTCTTCCCCCTTGATCACGCGCATGATGTGGTCCTGCTGCGTCTTGATCTCGGGGAAGATGTAGCTCATCGTCTCGACCAGCGTGGGAACGAGCTGATAGATGAACGGTTCATGCATGCCGAGATTGCGGCCGAAGCGTGCGGCACGCCGGAGGATGCGTCGGAGGACGTAGCCGCGCCCCTCGTTCGAGGGAAGTGCTCCATCCCCGATGGCAAATGTCGGCGTGCGGACATGATCGGCGATGACCCGCATTGCCGTGTCGAGGTCTTCTTGCTCGCGAGTGATCGATGCGTCGAGCCGTCCGTCGTACGGTTTCCTCGTCAACTCGCCGATGCGCGTGATGATCGGCGTGAAGACGTCTGTGTCATAGTTCGAATACTTCCCCTGGAGTACCGCGCAGATGCGCTCGAACCCCATTCCCGTGTCGACGTGCTTTGCAGGAAGGGGATGAAGCGTTCCGTTATCGTCCCGGTTGTATTGGATGAAGACGAGGTTCCAGATCTCCATCACTTCCGGCTTCCCCGCATTGACCAACTCGGCGGTGGCCGTTCCGTCGGGGGTTCGATCCACATGGATCTCCGAACAGGGACCGCACGGTCCGGTCTCACCCATCTCCCAGAAATTATCCTTCTCACCGAAGCGGAGGACATGGGAATGGTCGATGTCGGTCACGGTTTTCCACAACGATTCCGCTTCGTCATCGTCCTTGTAGATCGTCGCCCAGAGTCGTGGCTTCGGTAGGCCCCACTCCCGCGTCAGCAGGTCCCAAGCCCACGCGATCGCTTCTTTCTTATAGTAGTCGCCGAAAGACCAGTTCCCCAGCATTTCAAAGAAGGTGTGATGATACGTATCGCGGCCGACCTCTTCGAGGTCGTTGTGCTTGCCGCTGACGCGAATGCATTTCTGCGTGTCGGCTGCGCGTGAGTAGCTGCGCTTGCCGGTGGCGAGGAAAACATCCTTGAACTGATTCATCCCCGCATTCGTGAACAGAAGCGTCGGGTCGTCGTACGGAACGACCGGAGAACTTGGAACGATGGCGTGGGCGCGTTCTTCGAAGAATTTCAGAAAGCTGTTGCGGATCTCTGCAGACGTCATGAATCACACTTCGATTTGTGTAAGAAGAGCGATCTCTTCAAGGACATGGGAAACACGAAGACAATCGTTCATCGGTCCTTCGTAGACCATTGCTTTGCCGCTATTGTGGACCTCCCATGTGAGGGCTTCCGCCTTCATCCGGTCGCATGC
>JBFYQI010000062.1:0-2772 GCA_041302875.1 Ignavibacteria bacterium | reverse complement strand
ATCCCTCGGGGAACCGTGGAGGCGGACCGGCTCAGAGGGCGAGAAGCGCTTCCACGGAGATGGCCGTGAGGTCTGGCACGACCAGACCCGCATTCGGAATGCGAGCGGGGTCACCGATGCCGAGATGCTTCATTCCGGCACTCTTGGCGGCTTCGATCCCAGAAACGGCATCTTCCACCACAAGACAGTGCCCGGGCGCTACCCCCACCTTCTTAGCAGCAAGGAGAAACACCTCGGGGTCGGGCTTCGAGTTGACGATCTGATATCCGTCCACGATCGCATCGAGCAACGCATCGATCTGCACCTGCTTGATGATCGTGACGGCATTACGGCTGTTGGATGCGACCGCGATCTTGATCCCCCGTTTGCGGAGTTCCGTCAGCATCGCCAAGGAACCCGGCAGCAGATCTCCCTGGGTCACGGTTGCCAGCGATTCGGCGAAATACCCGTTCTTTCGGTCTGCAAGTTCTTGTTTTTGCTGCTGGGTGTAGGGCTTTCCAGACGCCTTCGTGATGATCTCGACACATTCCATCCGTGCCACGCCCCGGAATTTGTCGTTAAAGGCATGATCGAAGAAATCAAACCCCTCTTCCTGCGAGATGCGAACCCATGAACGATAATGATATTCGTCCGTTGAGACCAGAACCCCATCCAGATCGAACAGAACGGCGTTGATCATCTTCCGCAGACTCCAATTCTTGGCCAGAATGTTCTATATTACAGACAAGATAGGCAGAAAACGGCACTGTTCAAAACACACGACTCACATTCTCGGTTGCCCCCATGACTTCCGACATAAAGCAAAGTACAACGCCCACAAACACGCTCCTCGAAGTCATCATCGTCTTGCTCGCGTTGCTCGCCATCGATCGAATCGTGGCCTTCCTCACGATCGGGCAGTCACTTTTCATCCCGTTCGTCATCGCCGTCTTTCTTTCCATCCTGCTGAGTCCCATTATCGACTTCCTCGAGCATCGGAGGATCCCGAAGTTCCTCGCCATCCTGTCCGCGCTCGTTCTGGCGCTCCTGGTGCTCCTCGCCGTCTTTCAGATCATCTATCAGAGCGGTGCCGCCTTCGTCGATCAGGTGATCAAGCGTCAAGCCCGGTTCGAAGAACTGGCGCGCCAACTCGGAACGATGATCGGACTGCCATCCGATCTCTTCTCCGGGAAGGCCAGCTGGCTGGATAATCCCACGATCTCGAAGTGGCTCAGCGATCTTTCCATTGGTGGGACGGTGGGATCGATCCTCACCTCTCTGCAAGGAATGTTCTCGGAGATTCTTCTCGTCCTCTTGTTCTTGCTCTTCCTCCTGATGGGCCGCGGCCAACTCGTGAAGAAAGTGCAGCAAGCCTTTTCCTCGCGCGTCTCCGATCGCATCATCAACGTGATGGCGAGCATCAACCTGGATGTACGGAAATACCTCGGAATGAAAGCACTGATCAGCATCGCCGTCGGATCACTCACCACGGTCGTCTTGCTCGGATTCGGCATCGAATCGGCGTTGATATGGGGTATTCTCGCATCGCTCTTCAATTTCATTCCGAACATCGGTTCCTTGTTCGGCATGGTCCTCCCCGTGCTCTTCGCCCTCGTGCAGCTCGACTCTCCCATCACGGCGTTGTGGCTCTTCGTCATCCTGCTGGTCATCCACTTCGTCATCGGGAGCATCCTGGAACCAAAGATCATGGGGCGCAGCGTCGATCTGAGCCCCGTCGTCATCCTCTTCGCCCTCATCTTCTGGAGTTTCGTTTGGGGCATCGCCGGGATGTTCCTTGCGGTCCCGATCATGGTCGTGCTGAAGATCATCATGGACAACATCGGCCCGTTACGGCCGCTCGGAGCATTATTGGCAGAAGCAGAGAAGGCAAGTCAAAAGGTATAGGTCAAATGGTATATGCCAAATGGTATATGTCAAAAGGAAAAAGGGTAGATCTGCAGTTCAAGACCTACCCTTTTGGCCGTTAGCGGTTAGCTGTGGGCAGTTGGCTTTTTGCTCCAGGCTCTGGGCTCTGGGCTCTGGGCATTTGCCCTATAAATTTTGATTTATGATTTATGATTTTTGATTTTTGATTTAGTTCCCCATTTCCTTCAGCAAGAATCCTGCCTTTCCGTACTTCTCTGTTACAAAGAGCACATAGCGGACATCGACAGAAATGGCTCGCTGCAACGCGGGATCGTATTGCCAGTCGCTGATCATTGCCTCATAGTTTCCGTCGAACACCACGCCGATCAACTCGCCCTTCGCGTTCATCACGGGGCTGCCGCTGTTCCCACCGGTGATGTCGATCTGGTGCGTGAATGCCACCGGGACATCCCGGAGCGCCGGGTCGACCCACTTACCATACTCCTTCTTCGCTGCGAGATCGACCAGGCCGGGAGGCACGTCAAACGGCTCTTCTCCTGTGTTCTTCTCGATCACGCCTGAGAGGGTCGTGAACGGTGAATACCAGACTGCATCGGCCGGCTTGTATCCCTTGACCGGTCCGGAGGTGAACCGGATCGTGCCGTTGGCATCGGGATACAGCGTCGCACCCTTCCACTCATACAAGGCATCGATGTAGCGCTTGCGGAGTTCCCCGACCTTCGCGCCGAATGCTTGGTTCGCCTTCTGCAATTCCTCGCCAAGCGCGGCGGTCTTCTGCACGAGCGTGATGAACGGGTCGTTGAGCGCTTCAAGCTCCTTCATCGACTTCTTCAGAAGGCCCTGAGCATAGGTGAGATCCGTCAGCCGCGATGTGCGGAACGCCTCTTCGACGAACTGCTCGATCGA
>JBFYQI010000056.1:0-3209 GCA_041302875.1 Ignavibacteria bacterium | reverse complement strand
TCCGCATTCCACGTCACCACGTATCTTCCCGCGGGGAGCACTTTATTTACCAACACCGCCACCTCGCGACCCAACAGGTCAAACACACGCAGTTCGACGTTACTGACCACTGACAACTGATCGCTGTCGTTGGATTGAAAGGATTCGGATAGTTCTGCAGGAGCGCGAAGCCTGTCGGAATTTCCGCTGACAAGTCATCTTCCACTGAAACGACTTCCCCCCCCGTGGTGGTGCGGAGAATGGTGCCAGTCTGTCCCACCGCCGTTCCTGTATTGGCGTCGGTGATGGAGACGCCCAGCAGACTAATTGTTGTTCCACTTGTCTGGCTTGTCCAACTCGAGCCGCCGTTGGTGGTGCGGAGAATGGTGCCATATTCTCCCACCGCTGTTCCTGTGTTGGCGTCGGTGAAATGGACGCGGTAGAGTGTATTTCCCGTGGGCAACGGGTTCTGCCAGTACCACCCCGATTGAGCTGAGGCGGAACTGCAGAGAGCACTGAAGAAGAATGATGCGAAAAAGAGTTGTCTGAGCATTGTGTTCTTTCCTTGAACGTGATGGAGAGATCTTGTGCTACTGCTGAATCGTGATCGTCACGTTCCCTCCGCTCCCTGACCTGTCCCCGTTTGTTGTGCCAATATATATGTTAGTACTTCCCAGTCAAGCGCTGACAACAAGACGTGGAAGGCGCCGACAGGACCCATCCTTCTGCCACAAGCGGCGTCGTTTCGGCTGTTTCTGGGGCACTTTCAGCCCTTCCTGACGCCAGATCCGCTCCACGCGCTTGTGGTTGATCCTCCAGCCTTCGTTCTTCACCAGCACCGTCACTCGCCGAAATCCGTAGCGCCCATACTTCCACGGCTAAGGCAACGGTCACCGCAGCAAAATCAGCTTTCGTGTCCGCATATATTCACCGGCCCGCAGTCGATATAAATACACACCCGACGCGAGTCCGGTCGCGTCGAATCGTGCCTCGTGATAACCAGCATCGACCTCGGAGTTGACCAATGTCGTCACTTGTTGCCCAAGCGTGTTGAAGACCGTGAGCGTCACATGCGATCGCTCGGGCAATGCATAGCTGATCGTCGTGGTCGGATTGAATGGATTGAGGTAGTTCTGGGAGAGCATGAACCGGTCAGGAATGCTTGACGACGGAGGTTGGGCGCCGGCAACGAGCCCTGAGACCCGTATTGTGTCCAGGATGGACAATCCCTTCTTTGTCAAGATGAACAAGGATTGGGTCAACCCGGGAAGCCTTCCCGGGCTGACCTAATTACAGCATCCAATATCTGTTCCCACCGATCTACGCCTCACCCCCGGTTGCTTCCCGCCGCATTGTTGGTTATCTTCAAATAATCCACCCGGTAGCTCAAGTGGCAAGCGAAGGTTCTTTGCGGTTTCCCCGCTTCCCCGCTTTAGAATTTTATACTTTCTTCGGGACGTAGCGCAGCCCGGTAGCGCACTTGCTTGGGGTGCAAGGGGTCGCGGGTTCAAATCCCGCCGTCCCGACTCGAAAATGACTGGAGTTAGCGAGCCGAATGTATGAGGCGATGCTAACTCCATTGTCATTTTCAGAGTCCCGCGAAACAGAGTGCAGCGGGACGACCTCCGTTTCAATCTTCTCCCCAAGACAGATCACTCCCCTCTCGACCTTCCGCAAAAGAATATCCTCCTTGTTGAACCGGCAGGGAACCGCTAGGAGCGTGCAAACGTCAACAAGGGACCAATGTCTCCGCCATCTGCGGCCCTGATAGTCTCTAGATACCTCTCACGGGGTTCACCAACCCTCACGAGATTCCCATGACCCCATGTGAAATGCTCTCCTCCGAGAGCGTGGACGACGATGACATCTGCAATCAGGCGGGAATGTCTTCCGTTGCCGTTCGGAAAACAATGAATGTTCACGATCCTGTGCTTGAACCTGACAGCGATCTCGTCAGGCGGGTAGGTGTGATGGTCGACCCAATAACGGGAATCCTGGAGGAGTTGCGACAGAGCAATCCGAATCTGGCTCGGATCGACACCGATGTTCTTTCCAGTTGTTCTCTGTTTGCCAGCCCATTCCCAGACGTCGTCGAACATCCTCCGATGCAGCTCAAAAACAAAATCTCCCGAGAAGATCGTTACCGTCGAAAAATTCCTACGCATAGTCCACTGGAGGGCCTTCTCGATGTTCTGTTGCTCGAGTTCATCGAGTTCGCTTCTGAGGGTTATGGTCTTCACCCTCAGAGCGTCGAGTTCTTCTTGCTCTAATGGAGTCTGATCTTCTTCATATGCGAGGTTCAGTCCCATAAGTAGGTCGGCATCTCGAGTTCGAGCTCCAAGGTCTTTTCCTTGATCGCCTTGGCAAGCCGTGCACTGGACACCGCTTGCTTCTCAAGCTCCATACTCTGGGATGTTCGTGACACGATCTTCCGGGCGGTTTCGGTTGCCTTTCTTCTGACAAGCTTCTGAAGGCTGCCGTCTTTGGGAACAAATCCGTATACAAATTTCAGATCCATTGCTTCCGCCGTTTCCTTCAGGATTCGTAAGGTCACGGTCCCGTCTGCTTCTCGCTTCTCTCTTTGTAGTACGTTTGAGGGAGATACGTGAAGCTTCTTGGCGAGCTTGTGGAGCGGCATTCCCGTGGCTTCCCTGATTGCTCTTAACCAGCCACTTTGAGGCGTCACGATATTCACAATTCTTGCGTATTTTTTCAATTTTTCATCTGTTTGGCTCAAAATAAGCCTTTTTTGGGTTTTCATGTTTATCTATTCCTTCATTTCGACAGCACAAAATACGCTTATAAGTTAATAATGTCAACTGCATATTAACTTATAAATTAATAACAGTATGAATCAATCCCGCCACTCCTGATGATGGGCATTCGCTCTCTCATCTCTTCCTCGTATCTTTCATTCCCCGCGGTTCGTAGAAACCGGGCTATGCGAAAGGACAGATCATGAATCGATGGTGGCTCCTGCTGCTCCCCATGGCGATCGCGCTGGGACAAACGGTGGACGACGCGAAGACATTGTTTCGCGCTGGAAATGTCCGCGAAGCACGGACGATGCTGGAGCAGATCCTCGCCAAAGATGAGAACAATGCTGACGCACATTACTGGATGGCGGCCGTCCTGATGCATCGCGATATCCGTGACCTGGATGCCGCGACCGACCATATCGAAGAGGCGGTCGAGCACAATCCGAACAACGCGGATTATCAATTCCTGCT
>JBFYQI010000038.1:0-3838 GCA_041302875.1 Ignavibacteria bacterium | reverse complement strand
ATGCAGATCTCCGGCGCGAATGGGATGGAAGCTCCAGCGGCGAATGGGGCGATGGTCCCGTCGTCATTCGTCCAGTCCTTCGAGGTTCCACGAGCGCCGTATGTAATGAATTGCCGCTTCTTTCCGTTGAATAGCATCAATGTATCGGCCGGACCGTCACACGCCGTCAATCCCCAGATGAGCTCGGAATAATCATTCCAACCCCGCGGATTATCATAGCAGTATGCGCGATTTGCATACGTTGCACGGCGGGAGTTTTCGAAATAGTCGATCCCCCGGCCGCGCATGTACTCATCCTTGATCCCGCGGAAATCGATCCAGACATGTGAGTACTGATGGCCGAACAGTGGGGGGAAGCTCACGAATTCCTCCCCGTAGTACTCATACCACTTGTAGTTCGAGACCCAGGAGTTCCACGCCTCCGGTTGGATCGGGTGTCGCTCTGCGCCGAGCGCCAGGATGTACATGACCATCGCTTCATTGTAGCCATGCCAATCCATGCGATGAAATCCTCGCTCCGGATACCAGCCGAGCGACATCAATGGCGGTCGGGGACACATCCAATCCCACTCGACGCGCGCGAACAAGGAATCTGCGTAGGCACGGATCTCTCGTTCTGCCGGGTTGTCTCGATCATAGTATCCGAGAACGAATCGCACGCCTGCCATCAACAAGCCGGTGTCGATGGAAGAGAGCTCGATCTCCGTGTTGAACCGGGTCCCGTCTTCAAACTTGAGAAAATGATAGAAGAAGCCGCGGTTGCCGGCTGTGCCTGACGCCTCGGGGCCTTGTCGAAGACGATAGAGAAAGCGCAATGTGTTGAGCGTGACGCTGGCGGCCTCATCCCGCGTGACGTAGCCGCGCTCGCTTCCGGCCGCATAGACACCCAGCGCGAAGCCGATAGCTGCGACGCTCGAGAACGTCCTCGTCGGCGCGCGGTCCGGCGTTAGTCCGGTTGCGTGATCGGTCGTTTCCCAGAACCAGCGGGAGGTATGCTCGGAAAGCGTGTCGAGGAATGGATCGGCTCGCAATTCATCGACCGAGATGGGCGGGGGTGAAGGCGGAATCCGTTGGGGCGTGTCGCACCCTTCCAGGAATCCGCCAACGCAGATGATGCAGACAACGAGCGTCTGGAATCTCATTTGATCGCGATCAGAGACTTGCGCGCAACGAACGACCCGGCTCGAAGCTCGTAAAAATAAACGCCGGAGGAAAGTCCAGTCCCGTCGAAGACGACCTCGTAGCTTCCTGGGCGATATTCTCCTTCCGCGAGCGTACGGATCAGCCTGCCTGTGAGGTCATACACACGGAGCATCACAGGGCCCGCTTCACCGACATCGAACCGGATGTGCGTTTCGGGATTGAATGGATTGGGATAGTTCTGGTGAAGCGCGAAGGTTGCGACCACCAACGGGGCATCCTCGGCAACATCCGTAACCGGAGTGAACCCGGCGGCCGTCAATCCCTGTTGGATCGCGGGGATATCCATGAACCGATCCCACACCGATTCCGACCGATAGTTCTCGGCCATAATGGCGATCGGTCCCTGATCGATGCCGATGATATCGGGGTCCCACCAATCGAGGCCGAGGTGAAACGCGTCCCGGAATCCGTAGCCGGTCCAGATCTTCGCGCGATACTGATCGTAGAAATGGCGCAGCGTCGGAAGGCAGATCTCCGGAGCGAACGGGAGCGAGCCTCCTGCGGCCGTCGGCGCGATCGTTCCGTCATCGCTCCAGGCCGGCGGCGCGCCGCGTGCAATGTATCCGAATGCACCTCCCGTTCCCGGGCCATCACATGCCGTCAATCCCCACACAAGCGAGCTGTAGCCGGTCCGACCCGCGGGATTCGCAACGCAGTACGCCTGCTGTGCGAGAGTTGCGCGGCGCGAATTTTCCGCGTAGGTGATGCTGCGCGAGCGACACACATCATCGGCGATCGAACGGAAATCGATCCAGCAATGGGAGTACTGATGTCCGAACAGCGGCGGGAACGTGATGAATGTTTGTCCGTAATACGTCTGCCAGTTGTTGATGTATCCGTTCGTCCACGCTGTCCACGCGTTGGATGACAGAGCATTGGCCGGCGCTCCAAGGCCCAGGATGTACAGGATCATCGCTTCATTGTAGCCGATCCAGCGGGCGGACAGGAACCCGGATTCGGGTTGCCAACCCATGGTCAGCGACGCCTGACCGTTTCTCATCCATTGCCAGTCCATGCGGCGATAGATCGAATCGGCAAGAGCACGGAGCTCGGTCTCAAGCGAATCCGTACCGTCAAAGTACTTCTGCGCGTACAAGATCCCCGCCAGCAACAATCCGGTGTCGATAGATGAGAGTTCGCAAGTCCCGGACCGGGTTGCCGTCGACATGTTGAGGAAATGATAGAAAAAGCCCTTGTAGCCGATCGTTCCTGTCGTCGCGGTCCCCTGCGGTTTCGTCCAGAAGGTCTTCAGCGTCGTCAGCACGCGGTCGCGGACGGTCGTACGGGGGATCCAACCCCGTTCCGCTCCGATGGACATGGCGGTCAATCCGAAACCGACGGAGGCAATACTCGATGCAGAACCGATACTGCTTCTATCACGCACGAGGCCATTCGCAGGATTCGCTTCATACCAGAAGAAATCGATTGCCGTTCGTTGCACGTAATCCAGGAACTCCTGATCATTCGCAAATGCGGCGGGGGTGGCTTCCACCGTGTCCGATGCCGGTCCCTCAACATCCGAACCATTGACGGCGCGGACGTAATAGTAGGATGCTTGACCGTTGCTGACGGTCAGGTCGGCGTGAGTCATCTGCACAAGCGGCGTGGGAGTGATCCTCGCATATCCCCCCGTGCGCGTCGTGGAGCGATAGATATGATAGCCCGCCACGGACGACGCGGTCAGCCAATCCCAATGCAGGACAATGCTGCGATCGCCCGACCGAATGACGACACCGGTCGGCGCGGGGGGGAGCGTGGTATCCGGCTTCGTCACGAAGCGGATATCGTCGACCCAGAGGGTATGCTGCACGTTGTTCGTCGCCGCTTGACCAAAGTTGATATCCTTGAAGTTGGAGAACAGAAACCCGCCGCTCGTGTTGAACGCAGAGGTCGGGATCGCGACTCGCTGCCATGTCGTGGAGTCCGCATCGATGCCGCCGACGAGATAAGTTCCGATCAGAAGCATCGGCGTCGAGATATTCGTTGCGCTTTCGAGTCCCACGCCGGGGAGATTCGCCGATGCGATCGTCGCAGGACCGTTCAGCTGAAACACCAGACTATCGTATCCTGACGCATCGCGCGCACTCCATCCCGGACTCGCGATGAAGATCTTCCAGTTGCCGCCGCTGACAGAACGCCATTGCAGAATCCCGCTTTGCGTTCCTCGCGATGCATGCGCGCTTGTGATGACCAGTTTGTCGGACGAAGGACCGCCCAGCAACAGAGTGCTCGAGCCGGATCTCGTTCCCCAGGAGGAATCATAGTACCCCAAACCAACGGCATCATCCTCATCGAAGATAATCAGATCGGGCTTGGATTGGCCGAAGAGATTCATCACCGAACAGACGAGAAGAAAACCAACGGTTCCGATGCAACGCAGCATTGAAATCATGAACAACTTCCCTTCAGTTAATACGCCTGTCCACTCACATCATTCACGCATCACCCAGCACGACCTTGACCCGCAGTTCAGAACCACGGGGCATGATCGGCAGAATGATCCCTGTTCCAATGCGTTCGACGTCGATCGTGTCCCCATTCACCGCCACCGTTTTCACGCCGGTGCTGTGTCCGTCGGGATTTTCGATCGCGATCCGATACACCGCGCCGCGGAACAGCCGCGTCACGGAACAGC
>JBFYQI010000035.1:0-5562 GCA_041302875.1 Ignavibacteria bacterium | reverse complement strand
CACCGCACAAGCTTTCGCTTTTCGTCTCGGCTCTTCCCCTGCGCTCACTCACCACGAGCGCCACGCTGACCTACCTCTCATCGCGGTACGGCTACGATCGGACGTCGACGCTCACCGTCTTCGAGCCGGCGATCCTGTTGAATGTGTTCCTTTCCTACGGCGCACTGTTTGATGGAACAGGAACGGTCGGTGTTGGCCTGTATAACGTGCTGGATTCCGATTACTCCTTCATCCAACCATACAATGGCGGACACCCGCCACTCCCCGCCCCATCAAGAGAATTGCTCGTCAAATTCAGCTATAGCCTCTGACCGTGACTGAAACAACTTTGTGAGGGTAGCGTAAAACCATTATATTATCCAGACCGACCGGTCGGTATATGTCAACTTCCAAAGACCATATCCTCAAGACCTCCTTCAGCCTCTTCCTCAAAAAGAGCTTCAAAGAGGTCACGATGAACGAATTGGTGAATGCGTCCGGGCTTTCCAAAGGAGCGTTCTACCACTACTTCCCGAGCAAAGAACACTTGTTCATCGAGGTGGTCAATACGTTCCTCTTCGAACAGATGATCATCGACTACACCACGTTGAAGCAGGACTCGCTCTGGGACTTCTACCACGATTACGCCGACCGGCTCAAACAAATGCTCCTCGCTTCCCGCGAGTTCCTCAACTACACCGATGAGAAAGAGAACCTGAACTTCCTCGCAATGATGTTCGATGCGCTGAAGGTCTTCCCGGGATTCCGGGAACGGGTTCGTGAGACGCAGACCGACGAGGTCATCGCCTGGACCGCCGTCGTGGCGAAGGCGCGAGGCAACGGAGAGTTCACTTCCCCGATGTCCGACGAACAGATCGCTCGCATGTTCATCTATTCCAACGATGGCATCGGACTGCGCCTCTTGCTGAACGGCGATCTCGAAGCGGTCGACCGGGAAATGATCGCGCTCTGGGATAACTTCTATCGGGAGATAAAAGACTAGATGAGACACTCATATCTTCTTCTTCTCCTTCTTCAGATCATGGCATGCTCAACAGCCTTCGGCCAAGCGGAACGGCGCATTGTGCATCTCTCCTGGAAGAACGCCGTCGATATGTCTCTGACCGAAAACCTCAGTCTGCGATCGAAGACGCTCGAGTACGACATGCAGAACCTGGAATCCTTGAAATCCCTCACGACATTCCTTCCATCCGTGAGCTATCAAGGGATCGCACAGCATAGCCTCGAGCTTCCGGTGTTCGTCTTCATGGGACAGCGATTCGTGGTCGGCACGCCGTACACCTTCCAGCACTCCCTGAGCGCGACACTGCCGCTCTTCGCGGGTGGAAGCCGGTGGTTCAATCATTCCATTCAATCGTCACTGAAGAAATCCCTCGCGGAAGAACTAAAGGGAAAGGAAGAGGAAACCGTCCTGCTGTCGCTGGAGGCGTACTACGGCATCCTCCTATCTCAGCAACTTGCAACCTCCGCAGAATAAGCGGTCGCGGTCGCCCGGCAGAACCTGGAACAGGTCCTGAAACTCCGCAATGCCGGTACAGCGACAGAGCTCGACCTCGCCCGCGCAAAGGCGCAGTACTCCTCCACGCTTCCGATGCTCGAAGCCGCCCTTGCGAACCGCACCCTCTCGGCCCAGCGCATGAAGACCCTTCTCAACCTCCCGTTGAGCGATTCGCTCGTGGTCACCGATACGCTCGGCCAGGTCGACTTCCTCCGGGAATTCTCGACCTTGTCTCTGGAGGAATGGAAGACCCTCTCCCGCGAGCACCGGAACGACATCAAGGCGCTCGAGTATCAACAAGAGGTGGCGCAAACCGGCGTGCTGCTCGCCGCGGGGCAATTCACGCCGACTGTGGCCCTCGTCGGCAGTGTCGACCATATCGCCCCTCTCGACAATGGCCGCGTGCGGTGGTCCGATTATATCCGTTCGAAATCTCTGACGCTGTCGGTCTCTTGGCCGCTGTTCGAAGGAGGACGGCGCGTGATCGACGTCCAGGCGGCGAAGGTCAGGTCCGATCACATGGACCTGATGGTCCGGCAGGCACGACAAGGACTCGAGCTGGATGTCGAGCAGAACTATCACACCTTCGCGGAAGCCACAAAGAGCCTTCAGGGATTGCGGGACGCCCTCGATCAATCCGGAGAAAGTCTTCGCATCTCCAACCTACTCTACGCACAAGGAATGAGCAGTCAGCTTGATGTGCTGAATGCCCAGCTTCTGTACACCAAGAGCAAGACCGAATTTCTTCAAGGGATCTACAGGTCTACGGTCAGCCAACTCGCCTTGTTGAGGTCCGTCGGTGTATTGGATCGAATCTGGAAATAATCATTGAGGATATCATGAGCAACAGAGCGTCGATATTCATTTCCCTCGCTGCACTCCTGGTCGCCGGCTGCGGGCAATCGGCGGACGAGAACGGGACAAAATCGGTCCCCGTCAAGGTCTTTGTGGTCAAGGCGGAGTCGATCTCGGACCACATCCGCGCGACGGGCCCGGTCATGGCGGATCAGGACGTCGTGGTGTATAGCAAGGTCTCCGAGCGCATCGAGAAGATCAATGTCCGTCCGGGACAGGCCGTCGCGGCCGATCAGGTGCTCGTCGAGCAGCGCAGCGAACTGCTGAAGCAGGGACTGGACGTGGCGCAAGCGGGATTGCAGACCGCCGATGCGCACGCCCGTCTGGCCGCCGCCGACCATGAACGAATGACCAATCTGTACGCTGAAAAGGCCATCAGCCCTCAGCAGTATGACCAATCCCGCACGGCGAAAGAGACGGCGGAATTTGGACGCGAGCAGGCCCGCTCCCTGTACGAGCAGGCCCGGGAACAATTAGACAACAGCCTTGTTCGGGCACCGTTCGCAGGCGTCGTCGCAGCCGTGTACGTGGAACGAGACCAGATGGTCGCGATGGGGCAGCCGGTCGTGCAGATCGTTTCCCCCACGCGAATGAAAGCGAAGGTCAACCTTGGGGGGGCGGACCTCCGGCACGTCCGGGCGGGACAGCGCGTGACCGTGAAGTTCCCGGCCATCCCCGGCGCGGAATTCACCGGACGGGTCGACCAGATCAACACATCCATCGACCGCATGACCAGGACGCTGGAGGTCGAGATCGGCATCCTCTCAAACGACAAGCGGATCGCCTCCGGGATGTTCGGCGAGTTCTTCATCGAGACCCGCACGAGCGCCGACCGACCGGTCATCCCCGAAACGGCGCTTCTCCCGCAGACGGAGATCCGCATCAACAAGGAAACCGGCCTGCAGAACACCTTCAAGCGATTCTTCCTCTTCCTGGTCCGCGACAACACCGCGCGGATGAAAGAGGTCAAGACCGGCATTGCGAATGACGGACAGACCGAGATCACAGAAGGATTGTCGCTCGGCGACTCCGTCATCGTCGTCGGCCAGAATATCGTGAAAGACGGTCAACTCGTGAACGTCATAGAATAGGGATTGCGATCATCATGGTTCTCACGACGTTTTCGCTTCGAAGACAGGTCACCTTGGTCATGATCTACGCGGTCGTGATCTTCTTCAGTTTCTTCGCTTTGTCCCAGTTGAAGATCGACTTCTTCCCGGACATCGCCTTCCCTTTCGCCGGGGTCATCACCAGCTATTCCGGCGTCGGTCCCGACGACATCGAAACGCTCGTCACGCGTCCGATCGAAGAGGCGGTTTCGTCCGTCAAGCATGTCGAGAAGGTGAGCTCGCAGTCCTCCAAGGGGAATTCCATCGTCACGCTGGAGTTCAAGTACGGCACGGACATGGATCAGGCCGAAAACCACATCCGGAAGAACCTGGATTACATCCGGGACTACCTGCCGGCCGACGCATCCGAGCCAATGGTGTTCGTCTTCGATCCCTCGATGATGCCGATCATCTACTTTAGCATGAGTTCGCCCTATCTCGGCCCCGCGGAACTCCGGCGTCTCGCCGAGGAGAAGATCGAACCGATGCTCGAACGGGTCGACGGCGTAGCGTCGGTTGAGACCATGGGGGGCTCTCAGCGGCGGATCAACGTGAATCTCAATCCGGTCTTGCTCGCCTCGTACGACCTCTCCCCCACCGATGTGACGCAAGCCATCCAATTCAGCGCAGGATTGCAGCCTTCGGGAACGATCCAGACACGCGGGAAGAACTACAACCTCCGCGTCCTGAGCGAGTATGCATCGCTGGATCAAATCAAGAAGACGATCGTGACGTACAAAGGGGGCGTCCCCGTCTACGTCAAGGACGTTGCGGCGGTCGAGGACGGCTTCAAGGAGAACACCAACGAAGTGCGTGCGGACTACGGCGAAGGGGTCATGCTGCTGCTCTCCAAGCAATCGGACGCGAACACGATCCTGACCAGCCGCAAGATCAAAGAGGCGATCCCGGAGATCCTCTCCATGCTCCCGGAGGGAACGACGATGGTCCCGATCTGGGATCAGTCCGATTTCATCCTGCGTTCGATCGGAAATCTCCGCAACTCGGCGATCATCGCCTTCGTGTTGTCGTTCATCGTCATCTACTTCTTCCTCCGAAACATCCGGGGGAGCATCATCATGGGGGTCTCGATCCCCGTCTCCGTGATCGCGACATTCGCCGTGATGTACGCTGCCAACGTGACGCTCAACATCATCTCCATGGCCGGACTCGCCCTGGCGATCGGCATGCTCGTGGACAATTCCATCGTGGTGCTCGAGAACATCTTCCGGCATCACGAAATGGAAAAGAACCTGCTCGACTCGGCGAACATCGGCACGAGCGAGGTTGGGATGGCCATCACCGCTTCGACGCTGACGACCATTTCCGTGTTCTTGCCGGTCTTGTTCGTGCCGAACATCACGGGGCAGTTGTTCAAGGACATGGTCCTCACCATCTCCTACAGTCTAGCGGTCTCCCTGCTCGTGGCTGTCACGCTCGTCCCGCTCATGTCCGCCCGGATCCTGAAGCTCGAGACGACGCCGATGCCGGGACGAATGACGAGGATGAAGGACCGAATGGCCGGATGGCTCGCGAGCCTGACCGACCAGTACAGCAGGGCGCTCCATTGGTCCATCCATCGGCGAAAGACGGTGCTGATCGGAGTGACGATCCTGTTCGTGGTGTCGATCGGCATTGCGGCGATGCTCGGGGGTGAATTCATGCCGAAGAGCGACCAGGCGATGCTCTACGCGGTGATGGAATCGCCGTCCGGGACCCCCATCGAACAGACGCGCATGTACGCCTACAAGCTGGAGGACATCATTCGCGAGACCATCGGCAAGGAGGAATTCGAGTCCTTGTCGATCTTCTACGGAGAGCGGGAAGGGCTGGGGGCGTTCGGCGTCACGTCCAGTACTATCGAGCTGATGGTGAAGCTCACCCCGCGCGAGAAACGGGGAGTGTCGCAATTCGAGCTGCAGGACAGACTCCGCAAACGATTCGACCAGATGCCGGGCATCACGTACGTCTTTCAGGAAGGAGGGACGTTCACGAACGAGCGGGAGGTCGAGGTCAAGGTCACCGGCTTCGACATTGCGGGGGCCACCGCGATCGCGAACACGATCAAGGCAAAGATGGAACAGGTCGAGGGATTGGTCGATG
>JBFYQI010000027.1:0-2622 GCA_041302875.1 Ignavibacteria bacterium | reverse complement strand
TGGTCGCTGCCGCTCTATTTCCAACTCGGTGCCTCGTACGATGTCATCCGCTCGGAAGCCATCGGGTTGACGGCATCCATGGATTTCCGGGATGAACGCGACTACCGCTCGACCATCCAGTTTGGCGCCGAAGCGACCTTCTTCAATGTCGTCTCCATCCGAGGCGGAATGCAGCCGCGGACCGACGGAGCGCAGAAAGGCGCCTTGGTCGAGACCGAGCAGTCTTACGTCTTCACAGGGGGTGCGGGTCTGAACGTGAACATCCCAGGAACTGAATGGCAGGCTCAGTTTGATTACGCGTACAGCGATCTCCAGCGGCTGAAGTCCATTCATCGACTCACGCTCGGCATTTCTCTGTAGCCGAATTCGAAGTCGCTCCAGGAATCCCCAAAAGCGTTCACCATGACTCCTTCCATGGTGGACGCCGAGCGGCGGTCATGCACTCGCCCGAGTTGCGTGGCCGCCATTTTGTTTTCAGAGAGGGTTTCCTTTTTCCTCTATTTCCGTACCTTTCAGAGAAGTTGAATCGCCGTTCAGCTGAACTTCTCCCATTTCCGGCTGGTCCCCATGCCCCGAAGTCCGAAGAAGCAGGTGGCTTCACGCACTGCGCCGTCGTATGTGAAGAGGCTCGAATCGCTCATCGAGGCGGCGAAGCGGCTGAATTCGACGTTCGATCTTGATGAGCTGCTTCGCCTCATACTGGAACTCGCGACGGATAATCTGAGGGCCGACCGGGGCACCATCTACCTCGTGGATGAGGAGCACCAGACCCTCTGGTCCAAGGTCCTGAAAGGAAGCGGTATCGTTGACGTTCGGCTTCCCCTCGGGACCGGCATCGCGGGTACCGTTGCAGTGACCAGCGAGACGGTCAATCTGAAGGATGCGCGTAAGGACGAGCGGTTCTTCTCGGGTTTCGACCGGCAATCGGGATTCGTCACGCGGACAATGCTGTGCATGCCGATGAAGAACCGGGACGGCAGCACGATCGGCGTGTTCCAGATCATCAACAAGAAGCGGGGAGTCTTCGATCGACAGGATGAGCTCTTCCTGGAAGCCTTTTCGGAGCATGCAGCGGTCGCGATCGAGAATGCGAGACTCTATCGTGCGACGCTCGAATCGGAACGGGTGGGAAAAGAGATCGCGATCGCTTCGGAAATGCAGCAGCGTTTGCTTCCGAAGCAGATCCCGCACATCCCAGGATATTCGATCGCGGCGGAGGCGCATCCGTGCAACGCCATCGGCGGGGATTTCTATGACATCGTGAATACCGGGGAGGGACGATTCGCGTTCGTCATGGCGGATGTCGCCGGGAAGGGGATCCCTGCCGCGATGCTTGTGTCAACGCTTCACGCATCCCTCCGTGTCCATCTCCAGAATCCGAAAGGTCTCTCTGAGCGGCAGCGTCTCTCCGACCTGACGGCGAAGCTTAACACGCTCGTCTATGAGAACAGCCCTTCGGACAAGTTCATCACCTTCTTCATCATGATCCTCGATCCGCTGACGCATCGATTGACCTACGTGAATGCGGGGCACAATGCCCCGTACATGCATGCGCCGGGAGCGGCAGGATTCCGGGAACTCGCTGCGACGGGCGTGCCGCTGGGTCTTCTCGAGACGACCGAGTATGAATCCGAGGAGATCCCGGTGAGCGCCGGAGAATCCATTCTGTTGTATACGGACGGCATCACGGAAGCAATGAATCGATCCAAGGAACAATTCGGGGAGGAGCGTCTCAAAGAAATGCTGGCCGGATCGATCGATGAGGGTGTGCAGGCGGTTCGCGACCGAGTCGTGGCGGCTGTGAAACGATTTCAGGGGAAGGAGCCGGCGTCCGACGATCTCACGCTGCTCATCCTTCAGCGGACCGAATGATGGGAAATGCCGCTGAAGGCATGGTATTCAACATCATGCGATTCTCGGTCAGCGACGGGCCGGGGATCCGCACGACGGTCTTCCTGAAGGGCTGTCCGCTGCATTGCGTGTGGTGCCACAATCCTGAATCGATCGACCGCGGTCCCGAGATCCTGATTCGACAAGAGCGCTGCATTCGTTGCGGATCATGCGCGGAGGATTGCGAAGAGCACGCGATCGTTCGTGTTGGAGACCGGTACGAGACCGACCGTGATCTCTGTGTGGCGTGTGGCGGATGTATCGATGCCTGCGCTGCCGATGCGCGAGAGATGATCGGCCGGAAGATGCGGACCGATGAGGTGATGGAAGACGTGTTGCGGGACCGGCTCTTCTATGACCGGTCAGGGGGAGGCGTGACGTTCTCCGGCGGCGAGCCGCTGCTCCAGCATGAATTCCTGCGCGAGCTCCTCACCATGTGCAAGCAGGAGGGAGTTCACAGCGCTATCGATACGACCGGATTCACAACGCCGGCAATCCTTCAGGACGTTGCCGCACTGACGGACCTCGTCTTATACGACTTGAAATCTGTGGACGATGGTATCCATACGCGTTTCACGGGTGTGTCGAACGAGATCATCCTGGCGAATCTTCGGCGGTTGGCGGAATGGAACGCGTCGGTCATTGTACGCATTCCGATCGTGCCGGGAGTGAACGACGATGCGGGATCGATCGCGAACGCAGGAGCGTTCGTCGCCTCGCTGAAAACCGTCA
>JBFYQI010000015.1:0-4705 GCA_041302875.1 Ignavibacteria bacterium | reverse complement strand
CGCGGAACGCCGCTCCGCATCGGAAGCCTTCAACCCAATGTTGACCCATGGGAAAAATGGGGGACTGACCGCATCAACCGCTGGCGATCGTACGACCATCAGTTCGACTGGCACCTCAACGCGACGAGAGCACTTGCCCCGGCCCGGCCGGAGATCGTGTTTTGGGCCGAGACCGCGATCCCATTCCACATCCTCGAACCGGGTCTGGCGGGATATCAGTATCGCCTGCAATCGATGATCGATTCGTTGGGCATACCTGTGTTCACCGGCTTGCCGACGTCTCGCTACTTCGCGGCAGAGGATGCGCCGGTGACGGCCCGCCCGCTTCCGAACGGTGAGCGGTTCTATGAGTCGTACAACTCCGCCATCGTGTTCGAACCGGCGAATCCTCCGGGACCGATCTATCGAAAGATGGTGCTCGTTCCGTTTGCCGAACGCATTCCGTACGCCTCCACGCTCCGGTTCCTGATCGAACCGCTGCGCTGGAATGTCGGCATCAGCAGCTGGGGGATCGGACAGGATACGATCGTTCACAGCTTCCGGCGGTCGGACGGCACACCGACGCGCTTCGGCGGGATGATCTGCTACGAATCGGTCTTTCCGAATTTCGTCCGGGAATTCACGAAGCGGGGTGCGGAGTTTCTCGTGGTGATCACGAATGATAGTTGGTGGGGGAACACTCCGGGGGCGTATCAGCATGCTGCCTACGCCTCGCTCCGCGCCATCGAAAATCGCCGGTGGGTCGTTCAAAGCGCAAACGGCGGGATCTCGCTGATCGTCCGGCCCAGCGGCAACGTTGACCTGCGCACCGATCTTTACTCGGAGCGCACGGTGATCGGAACGATCGAACTCCGCACGGACGAATCGCCTTACGTCCGCTGGGGGGATGTCTTCGGGAAGGCCTCGCTGGTCGGCACGATCGGACTGATCCTCTTCGCCTTCATCGGTACGCGCTTCAAAGGGAAAAGACATGTCTGAGAAGAAGTACATCGATCTTCGAAGTGACACCGTAACTAAGCCGACCCCCGCCATGCGCGAAGCGATGATGCGCGCAGATGTTGGGGACGACGTGTACGCGGAGGACCCGACGGTCAATCGGCTTCAAGAGCGTGTTGCGGAATTGCTGGGGAAGGAAGCGGCGCTCTTCGTTCCTTCCGGCGTCATGGCGAATCAGATCGCCATCAAGTGTCATACACAGCCTGGGGAGGAGATCATCGTTGAAGCCGGCGGACACGTCTTCAACTATGAAACGGCGGCAGCGGCATTCATTTCCAACACGCAGGTGATGCCCATCGCGGGTGCACGCGGCGTGATGCGGCTCGAGCAGATCATTGCTGCCATCCGATCGGATATCTATTACAATCCACGCACGGCGTTGGTGTGTCTGGAGAACACCCACAACCGGGCCGGCGGGACGATCTATCCCATCGAAGAGATCGAACGGATCTCTTCCTTTGTGCGATCGCGCAACATCAGAATGCACCTCGACGGCGCGCGGTTGTGGAATGCCTCGGTGGCGACGGGAATACCGCTCAAGACGTACGCGGGCCATTTCGACACGGTCTCAGTCTGTTTTTCCAAAGGACTGGGTGCGCCGGTCGGAAGTGCGCTGGCAGGGAGCCGGGAAATCATCACACGCGCGCGCAAGTTCCGGAAGATCCTCGGCGGAGGGATGCGGCAGGCGGGGATCCTTGCAGCGGCCGCGATTTATGCCATCGATCATCACATCGATCGTCTGGCGATCGATCACGCGAATGCGCGGTTGTTCGCCGGCGAGATGGACGGGATTCCCGGCGTTGTCGTCGATCCCTCGGCGGTGCAGACGAACATCGTCGTGATGGAGATCGATGGGACGGGGCGCACGACCGAGGAATGCATACGACAAGCGAAAGAATCGGGCGTGCTTCTCTCGGAGATGGGATACACGACCTTGCGAGCGGTGACACACATGGATGTACCTTCGGAAGAAGTGAAGCACGCGGCCGCTGTCATTGGCAAATTGCTGAGGGGATGATGAACCTGGCGCAATTCCATCATCGAATGCCGCTCCACGTTCGCCACTACGAGGTGGATTGGCAGGGGATCGTCCACAACGTGAACTACTTGCTCTATTTCGAGCTGGGACGCGTCGAGTACCTCAAGGCAATCGGTGCGGCGGTGGATCTCAATAGCCTCAACGGCCCGTCCAAGGTAGTCCTCGTGCGAAACGAGATCGACTACCGCAGCCCCGCTCGCTTTGATGATGAACTGAACGTCCACACCCGTATTCGGAAGATCGGGACCACGAGCTTTGTGATGGAGGGTGTGATCGTTCGGGCGTCGGACGGCATCGCGCTTGCAGAAAATGTTGCGTATCACGTTTGGCTTGACCCGGCCAACGAGCGGCCGACGCCGATCCCGCCGGAATTTCGTGCGTTGGTACATGCGTTCGAAAAGGAATAGTCCAATGAACAACCAGTCTCCCATTCAGCGGCGTTCACCACAGCGGAAGACGCAGCACGATGAGATCCAAGATCGTCAACTCGCGGAGTTGCTGAAGGAACAACAGGATGTATGGCGTGTCTTCCGCATCATGGCGGAATTCGTTGAAGGATTCACCATGATGTCGAAACAGCATAATCTTGTTTCGATCTTCGGATCGGCGCGGGTCAAGCCCGGCTCGTTGTACTACGAGCTCGCGGTGCAAGTGGCCCGTGAACTGGTGAAGCGGGGATTCAATGTCCTGACCGGCGGCGGCCCCGGTGTGATGGAAGCGGGGAATAAAGGCGCACAGGAGATGGGGGGCGACTCGGTCGGTGTGAACATCGAACTCCCGTTCGAACAAGGTTCCAACCCGCACATCGATCGGGGCCGCCTGCTGACCTTCCGGCACTTCTTCGTCCGCAAGGTGATGTTCGTGAAGTATGCCCATGGTTTCGTGGTGCTTCCCGGAGGTTTTGGGACACTGGACGAACTGTGCGAAGCGTTGACCCTCGTCCAAACGCACAAGACGAAGCCCTTCCCGATCGTCTTGATGGGGACGGAGTACTGGAAAGGATTCGTCGAGTGGATCAAGTCGTCGATGCTCAATACGGGGATGATCTCTCCGGGAGATCTGGATCTCTTCTTCGTGACCGACGATCCCGCTGAAGCGGCCGAATTGATCTCGGAGTTCTACAACAAGCACGAACGGATGACGAACTTCTGATGACGCGGCTGTTTGCGATTCTCCTTATCGTCCTGACGGGTTGCGGCGCACCGGCACGCGACCCGTCTGTCATCGAGTTCTGGACGATCCAGCTTTCACCAACGTTCGATCCATTCATCCGTTCGCTCATCGGGGAGTTTGAACGGTCCCATGCGGGCACGACCGTCCGCTGGGTCGATGTTCCCTTCGATGGCATCACCCAGAAGTTCCTCAGTTCGATCGCAGCCGGGCAATCCCCCGACGTGATCAACCTTCCCGGCGACTACGTTCAGAAATATGTTCATCTTGGTGCGCTCGCTGGCCTTGAGCCACTGCTCAGCGAAGAAGCACGAGCCCCTCACCTTCCCGCAGCGCTGCGCTCGCTGACCGCGCAGGATTCGCTGTACGGCGTTCCCTGGTATCTCGCGACGAAGATCATGATCTACGACCGGGAGAAGCTCGCGCGAGCCGGTTTTCCCCGAGACTCTGTCCCGACCTCGTTCGATGGACTCCTCGACTTCGCGAAAGCATTCCGCAAGCATTCTCGTTCGTATGGGTTCTTCTACAACTTGGTCGTGGATAGTTACTTGTACCAGGTGCTGGTCTCGGAGGGCGTGCCACTTATCTCGGACGATGGCAAGCAGGCGCTGTTCAATTCAGAGGACGGCAAGCAGGTGATCCGCCGTTGGGTCGAAACGTTTCGCGCGGGTGCAATGCCTCGGGAGTGTCTGTTTGAAGGACACCAAGGGGGGATAGCGGCGTACCAGAGCGGGACGGTGGCGATGTTCGTCGGAGCACCGCAGTTCCTCCGTATCATCAAGGAGAACTCTCCGACGATCTACGCGAATACCGGCGTTGCGCCGAGCGTCGCAGGACGAACGGGGAAGACCGAGCTTGATGTGATGGCCTTGAGCGTTTCATCCAATAGCGTCAATCCGAGACTGGCCGGCGAGTTCGCCGCATTCGTGACGAACAAGGAGAATCAACTGCGGTTTGCCCGGCTCGTGCCGATCTTCCCGTCGCATCGCGAAGCGCTGAATGATCCTTTCTTCGGACGCGAGGATGGAACGCTCGAAGCGACGGCCCGCGTCATTGCAGCTCGCCAGATCCGAAATGCGGAAGTGTTAAAACCGTCACTTCGAAACTACCAACGGTTGAACAACGTCTTCAAAGACGAACTCCTCCCCGCCTTCCTGGGAAATGCTGATGCGGGCATTGCATTGGACGCCGCCGCTGTGCGATGGACGAAGCTGTTGCAGGAGGAATGGTGAAGCGAGCAACACCATATCTCTTCCTCCTTCCGGCATCTTTGATCTTCGTCGTCTTCGTCTTCTATCCGAGTGTGGATGTTCTTTGGATGTCATTTCACAACGTTTCCTTCACGGCGAAAACGACCTGGGTCGGTCTTGAGAACTATCGCCGTATCCTGACGGACGACACCTTTCTTGCTGCACTCAAGAATTCTTTCCTCTATCTGGTCGTCACGCCGGTGTTGATCGTGCTATCCCTCGGCACCGCATTTCTCCTGGACACGGGCAT
>JBFYQI010000307.1:0-5143 GCA_041302875.1 Ignavibacteria bacterium | reverse complement strand
ATGCAAATTTCACCTCGCGCTATCTTGATGTTGTCTCCACCCCGCAATATCCGTTCGGGTTCGGATTGAGCTACACGACCTTCGGTTACTCCGACCTGATTCTAGATCAACACAGCATCGGTGCATCCGATACACTCCATGTGAGCGTGCGCGTTCGCAATACAGGTTTGCGTGCGGGGGAAGAGATCGTTCAGCTCTATTTCAAGGACGACGTTGCCAGCGTCACTCGACCAGTGCGACAACTCAGGCGGTTTGAGAAATGCACGCTGGCACCGAATGAAGAGCGTGTCATACGGTTCTTCCTGACGGCGGAGGATCTGAGATTCTGGGATTCGGGCTCACGGTGGAAGGTGGAGCCGGGCTCATTCCACGTGTATGTGGGACCGAACAGCGCCGAAGGACTCTCTCACGTGTTCGAATACCGATGACTTCTGGTTCGATATGCGCATGAAAAGAATGCCTGCTGTTCTCGTGATCCTTCTGTCCTCCTTCGGTCTGTCATTGGCTCAAACCAATGCAGCGCGGAGCGACGATACGGTTGCGGTGATTGGCGCCGTCCCCGTGCTCGCAACAGAGCTCCGCCAACGCCTCGAACTCATGCCGTGGCCCGGAAAGGAACGCACCTCCCGTAACGATAGCATCCGCATCCGGGCACTCCATGGATTGGTCGCGGAACGGCTCTTGTCCTATGAGGCTGTGCGCCTCGATCTGGTCGAGGACGAGGTTTCCCGGAGAATGAAACGGGGGCTGGAGAACCTGCTTCTGCGGGACGAATTGTACCGCCGAGAAGTGACAGAAAAGAGCCGGCCGAACAACCAGCAAATCCTCAATGGCATAGAGCGGTTCGCTCGGCAATTGGAAGTGTTGACGGTCGCCGTTCCGGATGAGCGTGCGGCAGATGCTGTCATTGCTGCGTGGAAGCGCGTTCACACCCTCGACAGCATAATGCAGGTCATGCCTCGAGGGATCATTGTCTCTCTGGACACGATCACCGTCAATTTTGGCGAACTCGAACCGCCGTTTGAGGATGCCGCGTATTCTCTGAGGCGGGGAGGATCGGCGCTCAAACTGAATTCCCGGGCGCTCGGTTGGGTGGTGCTCAACCTCGTCGGTTCTGGAACCAATCCGGCATCCACACGCATGACGCTGACCGATCGTCGCCATCGTGTCGAGTCGGTCCTGCAATCGCGGAACGAAGCCCTCCGCGCCGAGGAATTCTATTTCGGTTTTCTCAGCGGGAGATCCGTTGAGGCGGACTCCATTCTCTTCTCACGGCTCGTGCAGGAGATTCTTGCGGTCTGGGAAGAAGACACAGCGGTGGCGATGCAAAACAACGCCTACGTTGTCGGTTCAGGGATGATCGATGAGTTGACGACGCGCATGGCGGATGTCGCGGATCGTCCCTACGTTCGCCTGGAGGATGGTCCGCTCACGATAGCGGATGTTTTGGAAATGCTCCGGTATCAAGCCCTCCGATCTCCGGTGCGGGCGTTCGGTCCGCTCGCGGATCGGTTGAACATGGCGCTGAAAGACATTGTCGCGGGCGAGATGCTGGCGCGGGAGGCCCGCCGGCGAAAACTCCAGTATGCGCCGCGCGTTGAACGCGACATGCAGATGTGGACCAGCTACTGGGCCGGCCGTTCGCTCTTCCACAAGATCCGCGACAGTGTTGCCGTGACCGATGCCGACGTGGATGAATTCCTCCGCGCACATGCGGTCGCGTTCGGCGCGATGTACGAAGTGAACGTTCAGGAGGTCCTGGTTGCCGACGTCACAACAGCGGATTCAGTGTTCACCGAACTGAAAAGGGGGATTTCCTTCGCAGACGTTGCGCGTGCACGCACGCTCCGGGAAGAATGGCGCTTGCGGGGAGGGGAGTCCGGATTCTTTGCTGTCTCAGATCGTCCTGAACTCGGGTTTCACGCGCTTCAAGGAGAAGTCGGCGCGATTCAAGGTCCGATCCGCCTGAAGGAAGGACTTTCGATCTTCCGGCTGCTGGAAGTCCGATCGAAAGAAAAGCGTGTGCCGTCATTTGACACGTTGAAAGCGAATGTGCGCTCCCGTTTGCTCGCGGAGAAGCGACAGCAACGATTGAACGAGTATCTCGTCGAGCAAGCGAAACGGTATCAGGTTCGCTTCTTCTACGACAAGCTCCAGCCAATCCCGATCACTGATTTCAACATGTTCACCCGCCGTAACATCGGTTTTGGCGGAACGATGATCGCCGTTCCCATGCTGCTTCAGCAGTGGGAATGGGTGAACGCGTATGAGAAGGATGTCCGAATGTTCCCGTGACGCAAGACCTACCGCGATTCTCAGAATTCGATCTCCACGCCACCGACCGGGAAGAACGCGAACTGGTACACGGTCTGCTTCGTTCCGTCCGAACGCAGTTCTTCGTAGAAGACATTCCTGGAGTTGAACAGGTTCTGGATCGAAATGAATACCGTGATGTTCCAGCTCCGGAAGTAGTACCGGCTGAGCCATTGGATGTCGACTCTCCGATAATCAGAATACCGCTCCCCGAACAGCCGATCTGTCTCAACCCACGCGCCGGCGGACCACTTGAGCCCCCCCTCCCGAACCTGCTTCCAGGCTACGTACTCGTGCGGCGTGTACGGCCTTCCGGTCTGATACCGATACTTGAAACTCAATTCCATCTCATCTGACAGCGGCAGGATGTAGGATGGATACTTGAGGAAGAACGGTGAATCGTCAAGCCATGAACGAACGCCTTTGACGACCGTTCCGCCGATGAGCGTGAGAATGACCGGATAGTCGAATTCGGACGGGTACCAGGCGGTCCGCGTCGGGCGCCGAATATCCTTGTCAAAGGCGCGCGACCAGGAAAGGCTCAGCGTTCCGTACCAATCTTCCACCTGCTTTTGTTGAATGAACAGTTCGAGGCCGTAGGCGCGCCGCTCGCCAATGGTCAGATTGCGGTCAGAGTGAAATGTGTCGATCGCACTCATGACGAGGTTTTCTTCGACCGCGATGTTCCGATAGGTCTTGTAATACGTTTCCAGGCTCATCTTCATTCCCTCTCCGAGAAGATGCTCTGCACCGAGGACGTAGTGCGTCGATTCAAGATGCGGAAGGAATCGATTGACGCCGGAATGGCTGATGTCGCCGTAGAAGGGAAGGGGTTGTGATTGCGTATACCGTCCCGCGGCGACCGTGAGCGTTGTTGTCGGAGGGAACAGCTGGTAGGAAAGGCTGGCGCGGGGGGACCAGGTGCTCTGATCCGAGTAGGTGAAGCGGTCGAAGCGGAGCCCGAGCGTCAGCGTGAGGCGGGGGCTCAGAGCGATCGCATCACTCACGGAGGCGAAGAACTTCGAGGCATCGCCGAATTTGAGTTCCTGCGAGAACGACCCGTCGTGCAGGAGGATCGGCCCCGTTTCGAAGAGGCCATCCCGATCGAGGTCGAACCGCACGGTGTCGGCTGCGATGAACACGTCGTCCTTCCATTGGATCGTGGTTCCCGCTTGTCCGGCGACGGTCAATCGGTGGGCGGGGAGCACCTGATATGTCAGTTCGTACTTGAGGGCAAGAAAGGATTCGCGGACGATGTCGGAAAAGAAGCGGCTGCTCCCGAGGAGGCGCGAGTCCGCGACTTCCCCTTGCGCGTCAAACTCGCGACGGTAGAAATCGTCGTAGATCGTGATGTCGTGGGACGTCCCCTGCGAGTAGAGTGTCCAGCGGTCGAATCCCTCCTTCCCGTACAAGGTTCGCAGCGAAAGCCCGACCGCATACTGTTTCGTGACAGGATCCATTCGCCCGACCGAGGACGAATCGATCCGTCCGGCCCTCAACTCGTCCGCTTCTTCCGACGAACCATCGAACGTGATCCGACTATCGCCGTAGAGGAAGTTCAACGCGAGGCTCCGGGAAGAGGAAAGGTCGTAGACGAATTTTCCCTGGGTGTCCCAGTACCGGGGAATCGCGGTGAGCGAAATGGCGCCAAGGCCGACGATCTTTTCCACGAACTCCAGCAAGCTGTTCCTTGCGGATACGATGTACGAACCCCGATCTCCAATTCCTCCTTCGAACAGCAGTCCGATCCCCGCCATATTGAATCCGCTCTTTGAGGCGAATCCCACCGTCCGGTCCCCCTGGCGCATGGTCAGGTTCATGATGGAAGAGACCTTGTCGCCATACTGTGCGGGGAACCCGCCCGCGGAGAACTGCACGTCCTCCACCATATCCGCATTGACCATGTTGATGGGGCCGGCGGAGTTCATCTGGTTCGAGTAATGGTTGATCGAGGGGATCTCCATCCCATCCATGACCGTCAGGTTCTCGTAGGGTGCTCCGCCACGGACGATGAGTTCGTTGATGTTGTCCGTCGAACTTGCAACACCGGGAAGGTTCTGGACGACACGCTGCACATCCTGGATGGAGCCGGGGAGGCGGAGCACTTCGGAGCGATCGAACAGATTGGTGCTGATGGGGGAGAGCTGCTGACCGCGCCCGAAATAGTTTGCACGGACCGTCACACCCTCGACCCCCACCGCGGATTCATCGAGCGCGAGAGAGACCGGGATCGCACGGCCGGTTGTGACGACGACATTCGTGATCACGCGGGCTTCATAACCGAGCATTGTCACCTGCAAGCTGTAGGTGCCCACGGGGAGACGGGAGATGCGGAAGCTGCCGGTCGAATCGGCGGCCGCCCCGAATGCAGGAAGCTCCACCACGCGCACATTCGCGCCGAACAGGTCCTCCTTTGTCCGGGAATCAACGACCCGGCCGACGATGTCGCCGAAATACGTTGACTGGGCGAATGCTAAGAGAGGACAGACAAGTGCAATGAGGAGATGACGGAGCATGATCGGCCTTCGGTGATGGTGAGCGGACAACGAGAACAAACTCGCGGATAGGATCTCAGGAAGCAAATTAAGATTGTGTTATGAGGCGGAAACAGGGTGCGTCATGCAGAGCGTCTTCTTGTATACCTCAAGTGTGCTTTCGTCGAAGCAAATGATCCGCACTTCCACAATGTTCTGGTGTCGCGACAGCGCCGCGGCGATCTCCCGGACCGCGATCACAGATGCTCGCTCGACGGGAAATCCATACACTCCGGTGCTGATCGATGGAAACGCGATCGTCTGAAGTCCGTGCTCTGCGGCAAGGTGCGTGCAAG
>JBFYQI010000002.1:0-45722 GCA_041302875.1 Ignavibacteria bacterium | reverse complement strand
TCTCGCCCCCGTCAAGAAGGAGCGATTCCGGAAGGTCAATGAAGATCTCTCGGTTCTCTCGCTGAAATACGCCGACAATGTGCTCAAGGAAACGAACGGTTTCCTCCTCGTCATCGACAAGAAAGAGGACCTCGCCGGCCTCCCGCAGTCTGTGATCGATGCGGCCGGCGAAACCGCCGTGCAGGCGAAGAAACCGGGGACCTGGGTGTTCACGACCAAGACGCCGAGCATCGTCCCGTTCCTGCAGTATGCGTCTAATCGCGCCTTGCGTGAGAAACTGTACACGGCGTACGTGAAGCGCGGAGACAATAACAACGAGTTCGACACCAAGTCGATCGCAGCACAGATCGCCGCCCTCCGTGTGGAGCGTGCGAACCTCCTTGGCTACAAGACGTTCGCCGACTACTCGCTGGAACGGAACATGGCCAAGACACCACAGGCCGTCTATGACTTTCTCGACAAATTATGGAAGCCCGCGCTCGCGAATGCGAAGAAGGAGCGCGACGAGATGCAGGCGCTCATTAAGCAGGAGGGTGGGAACTTCACGTTGCAGGCGTGGGACTGGTGGTATTATGCCGAACGCGTGCGAAAGGCGAAATATGATCTGGACGAGAACGAACTCCGCCCGTATTTCCTGATGGAGAATGTCCGAAAAGGAGTGTTCGATCTTGCATCGCAACTCTATGGCATTCAGTTCGTGAAGCGAACCGACATCGCTGTCTACAATGACGAGGTGGAGGTGTTCGAAGTGAAGGAGAAGGACGGGACCCACATCGGCATTCTCTACACGGACTACTACCCGCGCGGCGGAAAACGCTCCGGTGCCTGGTGTGGCAGCTTCCGCAGACAGAGCTGGAAGGACGGCGCGTTGATCACGCCGCTGGTGTACAACGTGGGGAACTTCTCGCGTCCCACGGCCGACCTCCCTTCGCTGTTGAGTCAGGACGAGGTCGCTACGTTGTTCCACGAATTCGGCCACGCCCTGGACAATCTGTTCGAACGCACAGCATACCGGGGTCTTTCGCTTCCGGGGGACTTCGTCGAATTGCCGTCGCAGATCATGGAGAACTGGGCCTTTGAGCCGGAGATGCTCCGCTCGTATGCGCGACACTACAATACAGGCGAGGTCATCCCGCAGAGCCTCATTGACAAGATCGTCAAGAGCAGCAAATTCAATCAGGGATTCGCGACGGTCGAGTATTTGGCAGCCTGCTACCTGGATATGGATTGGCATTCCTTGACATCAGCGAAGCCGGTCGACGCGAACGCGTTCGAGACGGCGTCGCTGAATCGTATCGGGCTCATTCCCGAGATCGCCTCCCGATACCGGACGACCTATTTCCAGCATATCTTCAGCGGCGGATATTCGGCGGGCTACTACTATTATGTGTGGGCGGAAGTGCTCGATGCAGATGCATTCGAAGCGTTCAAGGAGAACGGACTGTTCGACCAGAAGACCGCGAGCGCGTTCCGGGAATATGTTCTCGCACGCGGAACGGCGGATGATGCGATGAAGCAATACGAGCGATTCCGCGGGAGGAAGCCGTCGATCGAACCGTTGTTGAAACGTCGGGGATTGGAGTGAGGCGATGACTGGTGTTCAGTTCGTACATGGCAAAGGCGGCATTCCGGTTGCAGTGATCACGTCACCCCATGCAACCGCAGAGGTTTCCTTGTATGGGGCGCACGTCCTTCGGTATCAACCGACCGGTCGAAACGATCTCCTCTGGATGAGTTCGGAGAGCCTCTTCGAGGTGGGGAAGCCGATTCGCGGCGGGATCCCGGTTTGCTTCCCTTGGTTCGGCCCGCATGCAGACGACCCGAAGAAGCCGATGCACGGATTCGCGCGTTTGCAGATGTGGAAGGTCGAAAGCGTGTCGGTCGCATCTGACGATGAGGTGCGATTGCATCTGGCCCTGAGAGAGAATCCCGAGACGATGGCGCTGTGGCCGCACGCGTTTCGTGCAGAGATGATCATTGTGGTAGGGAAGACGCTCACCGTGACATTCCGATGCACGAACGTCGGCACAACTCCGTTCAGCTACGGCGGAGCCCTGCATTCGTATGTCGCCGTGCAGAATATTGCGGATGTCGGAATCCATGGATTGCAGGGGTGCAAGTTCTACGACGGTCCGAACGCACAAGCATTGACGGAACAGACGGAGGCTGTTCTGCGCATTCAGAAGGAAGAGAACCGCCGCTATCTCGGAACGACGGCGGAATGCATCATCGACGACAGTGCGGCATCGCGTTCAATTCGTGTGGGGAAAGAAGGGAGCCGGGTGACAGTCGTGTGGAATCCGTGGGAAGCAACGGCGAAAAGCCTTCCCGACATGCCGGACGAAGGCTATAAGACGATGGTGTGCGTCGAAGCGGTCAATGCGTACGATGACATGATCCATCTTGAGCCGAACAAGAGTGCAGAGCTGACGGCGGCCATCTCGATCAATTGATCGTGCGACGAGGTGTCCGCAAGTAAAATACGCGAATGACAAGGAGGTCCGATCAATAGGTCAGGCCTCCCTTTCTTATGGAAAGTCAGTGTACACGTAAAACTTCTTCCGTTCTCATACGTCGAACTCATGTTGTACAAGATCGCAGATTGCACCATAATAAAAGGAGTGCCCATGGGTCGCAGAACTGTTGTCGGAATTATCGCCGTCGCGATGATAGTGCTTGGATCAATCGCGTCGTCCAACGCGCAGATGATGCGCATTTCCCCGGAAGAGCGGGCGAAGGCGTTGAAAGACTCACTCGCGTTGGACAGTGTCCAGACCGCGAAGGCCGTCGCGGTGTTCAAGGAATCGCAGAAAGCGATCGGGGAGGCGTTCCAGGACGCTGCAGGAGACCGGGAAGCCATGCGTGCCACGATGACCGAGATCGCGAAGAAGGCAGACGACAAGATCAAGGCCTTCTTGACCGATGCGCAGAAGAAGAAGTACGAGGAGATGATCAAGAACCGACCGGCACGAGGCGGCATGCGGCCGAGGAACTGAGCCGATACTCCATCTCAGGATCGCCTGGTCACACTCCCGGCAGGTTAAGAAGCCGGGAGTGTTTCTGGAGCAATGGGATGATGAGTTGGCCTCCAATGCCTCCAATTTTTCCCGTTGACTTTGAACCCCCTCCCTCGTAGTTTAGGAGCGTCGCTTTTCCCACCTAGCCACGTTGTTCGATAGCTTCGCATCCCGTTGTCCCGATTCAGGCCGAAGGAGGTCGATATGGTCGGGGCGGTCGCTTCCCGTCTTATCTTCAGTTTTCTCACCATCCGCTCGGATTCCCTCAACCAAGGAGCCTTCAATGGACATCCATGAATTGCCGCGTCGCGATTTTCTCCGGATGCTTGCAGCATCGTTCTCCGCCGTAGCGATCGACTGGGATTCATTCCCCGTCGGACCCATGTCGTTCTTGGGCGATAACGAGTATGATGCAATCATCATCGGTTCCGGACTTGGCGGACTTTCGTGTGCCGCTGCGTTCGCGCGACAGGGATTCAAGCCGCTGGTGATCGAGCAACACGACAAGCCGGGCGGATATGCGACGGCCTTCAACCGGCCAGGCGGTTTTCGGTTCGACGTGTCTTTGCATTCGACTTCGGTCGGGGAACGGAACGGAGTCTACAACCTCATCCAAGGATTCCCGGAGATCACCGAGCCGGAATTCCTGCTTCATCCCTCGCTGTTTCGCGCGATCTATCCAGAACACGATGTTCGTGTGGGTCAGCGTGACCTGCCGGGCTTCATCAAATCTATCATCGCGCTCTTTCCGGAAGAACGCGAGGGGATCTCCGGATTGTTCTCCGATATGGGCGGGCTCGCGGGCGACATCCAACGCCTCAGTGCGGCGCGGGGCAACGTCGACATGAGCCGATTCGCACAGGAGTTTCCGCTTCTCGCGCAGTTCCACAACAAGACGTGGGGAGACATGCTCCGAGGACGGATCAAGGATCCGAAACTCGGGGCGATTCTCTCGTCACAATGGGGATACTATGGACTCCCCCCATCGAAACTCTCCTGCTTCTACTATGCGCTCCCGTTCATGGGATATCTGACGCAAGGGGGCTTCTATCCGAGGGGACGTTCGCAGGATATCAGCAATGCGTTTGTGCGATTCATCACGGCCCATGGCGGGACGCTTCTGTTGAACACCGCGGTGAGCAAGATCCTCGTCAAGGATGGTGCCGCGATCGGCGTTGTGACGACGGACGGGAAGCAAATCCTCGGACGCGCCATCGTATCGAACGCGAATCCCTATGACACGTTCCGCACCATGCTGTCCGAGAAGAAACTGACCGCGGAATACGAAGAACGCTGGAAGCAGTTCAGCGTCAGTCTGTCCTGCTTTCAAGTGTTTCTCGGCTTGAAGCAGGATGTTGTGAAACGATCGGGAGTCATGGACTCAGAGATCTTCATCGAATCCACATACGACTCGGATGAAGCGTATGAGGCATTGCTCAAAGCAGATGTCGAGCACTGCGGGATCGGTCTATCGTTGTATGACAATGTCGATTCACGGTATTCGCCGGAAGGAAAGAACACGATCAACATTCTCGCGCTTCAGGGATACGAACCGTGGGAACGATTCGAGAAGGAATATCTCGCAGGCAACAAAGAGGAGTACAACAAAGAAAAGAAACGAATGGCAGATGCGTTGATCCGTCGTGTCGAAGAGAAGCTCTTGCCTGGGCTCTCGAAGGCGATCGAAGTGAAGGAGATAGGCACCCCGTTGACCAATCTTCGTTACACAAGTCATTACCGCGGAGCGATCTACGGGTGGGACCAGACTGTGAACAATTCGGGGAACGCCCGTGTTGGCCACTCGACGCCGATCAAGAATCTCTTTCTCGTTGGGGCATGGTCGCGGCCGGGGCATGGATATGGAGCGGTCATCCCCAGCGGCTTGGAGTGCTTTGGGGAGATCGTGCGGGGGTGGAAGTAATGCAGAAGTTCCGGCGGGGGGACGAGGAGTGCAGCGTGACTCCCGGCTGGTTAAGAAGCCAGGGGGGGGTCGAGAACGCATCCTTAACGACGACGTCATACGTGCAGTGATTTGCGCGCTGTCCGATGTTGCATCTTCGGCTGCATTGAGTCGCCGGATGCGGTCGATGCGTTGATTCCAACGTGTTGCAGATGTTCCGTAAGTCTGTTGAGATCCTCGGCTGCCCGGGCGATCTGCGTTACCATATCCTTCGCACGATTGGTCAAGGTGACGATCTGTTCCATCACGGATCGCCCCTGTTTCGTCTTCTCCATCCCTTCGCCCACGACCTCCTTCGCCACGACCATGGAATCCAACGCGGACTACTTCCGTTCGCCGTCATAGATCGAGGACGCACCGTATTTCCCTGCTGCCCAGATGGTCAGCAGCGTTGCGATGCCCGCGATCGCGCGTTTCTCATCTTCCTGGTGGATCACGAGTCCGTAGGTGTCGGCAACGAGATGCATATTGCGGAGGATGACCGACGCTTCTCTTCGGTTGAGCTTTCCGTGCCAATAGTCGATTTGATCCAGGATCATCTCCTCGTGGCGACGGAAGAACTCTCCGAGCGAAAAAACGTTTTCCGAGAGGGGCGTACGTGCTTTGCAGATGGCGAGAAGGTCTTCGAGATACTCATCCCACGAATGTGCAAGTGCCCGATTTGACTTGCGCCGGAGATAGCGCGCGCGATCGATCGAGACGTTCGCTTGGGTCTTCACTCGGAATCGCGGAACGACTGGATGGAGGTCGTAGACCGTATGGATCGTGTCCTTGTCATATTCATCCTGCCGATGATACGCCCAGCGATTCCGAAGTTGCGGCCACGTGACGATCGTGAGCACTGCAGGGTCTTCGCTGTCGAGCAGGATGTACTTCCCTTTCTCCTGCTTCACCACAACGAGCCAGTGCTCCCACTCGTCGACGCAAAGGAGCGTCGGGATCCGATCCCGCAGAAATCCGTTCAACTCCTTGCGTGCGTGTTCGGAGTCATACTTGCGGATCATCAGAAAGTCGCAGTTGAATGCGCGTGCCGCTTTCCCGAGCTGGATCTCGTTCGTGCCGTTCCACCAATGCGTGCCTGCGATGCGCGCAATGTCCTTTTCGGCAACAAGGAGTCCGTGCATGATGAGTGCGTGCTTGAGTGCGAAGGGTCCGCACTGCCACTCGCCGGGTTGAGGATAGAATGACATCGAAGTGGGATGTGATTTCTTGGACGGATAACCTACCCAATCTTCGGTCCAATAGCAATCAGAACTTGCCACTGTGCCGGCAAATAGACATATTTCTGACACAGAACGAGCATCCTCCCATGACCGACCGACCCACCAAAGTCCTCATCCTCTTCAACCATACAGGAGAGGACGAGTATGAGAAAATGCGGGCTGTGAGTCCAGACGACCTTGATTTCACTCCGACCTATCCCATCCACGTGGCGACCGCCTTGGACGAATATCAGGCGCTCGCGAAGGGGCTGGAATCGGAGGGATTCGAGGCGATATTGGGAAACCTCGAGGATGATATTACCCGGTTGCTCCGTCTGCTGGAGATGGAGAAGCCAGACGTCGTTTTCAATCTCGTCGAGCATTTCCGCGGGGATTCGAAGCTCGAGATGATGGTCGCGGGAGTATTTGACCTAATGAGCATCCCCTATACCGGGGCAACTCCTTTTGCGCTTGCCCTCTGTCAGCGGAAAGGTCTCACCAAACAGATCCTACTTGCCAATGGGATTCCGACGCCGCGATTTCGGCTGTTGACGGCTCCGATTCTTCCCCGGCGGCACGGCCTCCATTACCCAATGATCGTGAAACCGGGTCGCGAAGATGCGAGTTGGGGAGTGGACCGAGATGCGGTCGTCAACGGGCTAGAGGAGTTGATGGCACGTATCGAGCACGCGTTCAAGGAATTCGGGTCCCCTGTCTTGGTGGAGGAATACATCGAGGGCCGGGAGTTACATGTGGGGATACTAGGCAATCAATCCCCGCGGGTGTTGCCGATTGTTGAATACGACTTTTCAGAGCTTCCTCCAGAGGAACCCCGCATCATTAGCTACGATGTGAAGTGGAATCCCCTCAGCGAGAACTACCACAAGGTTCACTCCCACTGTCCTGCGACTCTCTCAAAGCGTCTTCAGAAGAAGGTGGAAGCGGCCTGCCTTCGGGCATACGAACTGACTGGTTGCCGGGACTATGCCCGTCTGGACGTTCGCGTCTCGCCCTGCGGGCAGGTCCACATTCTCGAGGTGAATCCTAATCCTGACCTAACGGAAGGAGTTTCTTTCATGGATTCTGCCGAAAAGGCGGGTTTGTCGTTTTCTGCCACGCTCCGGATGATCGTGGAGTATGCGCTGGCGAGAAAACCTGCGGCTTTGGCCAACTCCGGGGGTGTTAGACTCCCGGATTCGGCCAAATGATGATGCCATCACCTCCACAACACTCCCGGCAGCTTAAGAAGCCGGGAGTCGTGCCAAAATGACACGAATCTTTCCCATATTTTGTGCATCACACAATGGAATCACTCCGGAATGCTATGAGCAATAATATTATAGAGATCGAGAAACGCTACAGCCAGCTTGCCGAACAGGAATGCTGTCTTTCATGTGGCGGAGCGCTGGACCTAAGCCAGCCTCAGAACGGCGAGGTTTGTGTGGACCTCGGCTGCGGCAAAGGCACGGACGTGATACGTTTGCGGGAGGCAGTGGGCGAGAACGGCTACGTCTATGGCGTGGATATCGCAGACGGAATGATCGCCAAGGCGAAGAAGCAGGTCGAGAAGTTTGGCTACACCAACGTCTCGATTGTCCAATCGGAACTGGAACAGATCAATATCGCCGACAGCGTGGCGAACTTGGTTATCTCGAATTGCACGATCAATCATGCCAAGAACAAACGCGCGGTCTGGAGACAGATCTTTCGCATTCTCAGGAAGGGAGGACGGTTTGTCGTGAGCGACATCTATTCGCTCGAACCGGTTCCAGAAGAGTACGCGAATGATCCGGTCGCCGTCGCCGAGTGCTGGGCGGGAGCGATCACGAAAGGAGAGTATCTGACGATCCTCACCGAAGCGGGATTCAAGAATATCACCATCATGGAAGAGAGCAGGCCGTACGAAAAGGGGAAGATCGCTGTTGTCAGCTTCACCGTATCAGCAACAAAGTCTTCGTGCACTTGCGGGTCCTGACGGAGCCGTGCAGTGAGAAAGGAGGTATTCATGAAGTCTCTCATCAAGAAGCACACGAAAACCGAAACCGCCGTGGCCCAGTGCTGCGCCAAGACGTCGAAGAACGTCGCAGGCTGCCACGACTAATCCCAACCCCGAATTGTGCGGGACTTGCTCTCTTCCAGATGATGACGTTCTCCAAGCATAACATCCTCACGCCGATCGCCGGTTCGGACAAGTTCATCCTGCTGAACCTGCTTCGAGGCAATGCGGATATCCTGACCGCAGAGAAGGCCCGGGAGATCCGTGAAGAGCAGTACACGGATGTCGATGAGTATACTGCGAAGGGGTATCTCGTCGATCCCGAACAGGACGAACGGCTGTTTCGTCAGCGGTATCTGGACTTCCTCGACGAGCGCGACAGCGACGAGATCCAGGTCTTCTTTGTCCCCTGGTATGCGTGCAACTTCGGTTGCAGCTACTGCTATCAGGAGGGATATTCCAACGAGCATCAACTCCCAACGCGGGAACTCGTTGACCGCTTCTTTCGGTACGTCCATGAGACGTTCGCGGGTCGTCGGAAGTACCTGACCTTGTTCGGCGGTGAACCGCTGCTCGACGGACCGGCATATCGGGATGTCGTGCAGTACTTCCTCGAAAAGGCACACCATGCGGGTCTTGAAACGGCGATCGTGACGAACGGCTATCTGCTTTCGGACTATGTGGAAATGTTGTCGCGTCACCGGATCCGCGAGATCCAGGTCACCCTCGACGGGCTTGCACGTGTCCATGACCTTCGTCGGCCCTTGAAGGGGGGCGGCGTGACATTCGACCGGATCGTGCACGGCATCGACCAAGCGCTCGCGCTCGACATCGCGATCAACCTGCGCGTGGTGATCGACCGTGAGAACATCAGCGAATTGCCGGCGCTTGCCGCGTTCGCGATCCAGCGCGGGTGGACGTCACACCCGAAATTCAAGACCCAGCTGGGACGCAACTACGAACTGCATACATGTCAGACCGACCGGAGCAAACTCCTTTCCCGCGTCGAGATGTTTCAGGAGATCTATGGTCTCGTCCAGCAGCATCCGGAGATCCTCCAGTTCCACAAGCCCGCGTTTTCGATCGCTAAGTTCCTTTTCGAGAACGGCGAGCTGCCGAGTCCCTTGTATGACTCCTGTCCCGGAACGAAGACCGAATGGGCATTCGACTACACGGGACGCATCTATTCCTGCACGGCAACCGTGGGTAAGGCGGCAGAATCATTGGGCACGTTCTACCCGACGGTGCAGAAGAACGAAGAACTCATCGCACGATGGGAGGAACGGGACGTCACAACGATCTCCGGGTGCGCGGAGTGCAATCTCCGGCTCGCGTGCGGTGGAGGGTGTGCCTCGGTTGCATTCAACACCATGGGCGACCTTCATGGCACCGACTGCCGCCCGATCAACGAACTGGTATCCATGGGTATTTCAACGTATTTCAAAGAGGAGTTGTAGCAAGTGATGCATACACACATACAAGAGGTCAATGCGACAGAATATGAATCCGTTGTGCACACGAACGGGTCGGTCGTCCTCGATTTTTATTCCACGGAGTGCCCGCCGTGCGAAGCGCTCGCGGCGAAGTTCGAGCCGTTGAGCGAGATCTACGGCGAGGATGTGAAATTCGTGAAGATCTTTCGCCAGGGGAACAAGGAGCTGGCTCAGAAACTGGGAGTATCTTCCTCGCCGACGCTCATCTTCTTCAAAGACGGCAAGGAAACGGGGAAGCGGTTAAGCGGTGGCATCAAGCGGGCCGAGATCGTCGAGAATCTCGAAACGATGTTGTCGCCGAACCGTGCGACACAGTTGCGAGATTCCATCCCCCAAACGCAGACCGAATGCGATGTCCTGGTCCTCGGCGGCGGTCCTGCTGGATTGGCCGCCGCGATCTACACCGCCCAGGCGAAGTTAAAGACCATCGTGGTCGACCGTGATCTCCCGGGCGGACAAGTGAAAACGACACATCTCGTCAGCAACTACCCCGGATTCTCAGAGCCCATCTCAGGTTATATGTTGATGCATCACATGTCCGAGCAGACGAAGGCGGCAGGAGCAGAATTCCGGGTGGCAGTCGATGTGACGCGAACAAACTGCGCAGCAGGAGAGGTGGTGATCGACGGAGTCGAAACGATCAAGGCGAAGAAGATCATTTTGGCGACCGGTTCATCCCCGCGCGTCATCGGAGTGAAAGGGGAACGCGAATACAAGGGACAGGGCGTTTCGTACTGCGCGACGTGCGATGCCAAGTACTACGAAGGAAAGCACGTCGTCGTGATCGGGGGCGGGAATTCGGCCATCGAGGAATCGTTGTTCATCACGAAGTTTGCCGAGCGCGTCACCATCGTGCATCAATTCGACAAGCTGCAGGCGAACAAGACGGCGCAGGAGAAGGCGTTCGCGAACCCGAAGATCTCGTTCATGTTCGAGCACGAACCGCGCGAGTTCGTGAAGGAAGGACAGGGCGTGCGGAAAGTGATCGCGGAGAATCTGAAGACGAGGGAGCTTGTGACGATCGACTGCGACGGCGTGTTCGTCTTTGCCGGCATGAAGCCGAACCTTGAGGAGTTCAAGGACAAGTTCCAACTGGACAGCTGGGGATACATCGTTACGGACCGACAGTTCCACACGAGCATCAAGAACGTGTTCGCAGTGGGGGATGTGGCAAGCAAGCAATATCGGCAGATCACCACGGCGGTTTCGGACGGCACCATCGCCGCCATGGCCCTGACGCGAGAGATCGAGGAAGAATCCGCGGTGGTGGCGTAGAGTGGACAGAAGGAGCTACCAGGATCGCTGGATTGTTCCCGGATAAAACCCCGGATAAAGCCCCGGATAAGTCCCCGGATAAGTCCCCGGATAAAACCCCGGATAAGTCCCCGGATAAGTCCCCGGAATCACCCCCGGTTCTCAACCTCAAGGCCGCCACCCAATTGCACGCATCATCAACTTCCACAACGCGAGGGATCTCATGAAGACCGCCGCGCTTTTCTTCGCACTCTGCATGTCCTTCCTCATGGCCTGCTCAGAAGACCCTCTCCCTCCTCAACTCGCTCGCGCAATGCAGGCTGCCGAGCAGATGACGAGCGAAGGCTGGCTTGAACGATCGATGTTCTTCGCTGTGTTCCCGGAGGGGACACCGAAACAGTACGTGAGTTTCCTCTTCTCAGATATGGGCGCGGCAGAACGTGCTCCAATGGAGGGAAGCAGCGAACTATCCTCTGAAGAGGAGAGCTCGATGCAACACCTGCTCATGCCGGTTTGGCCCGCTGGTATTGGGATGACGCATTCAAAGCCCGACTCGAAAATGACCGCTCAAGTCGTTTGGAAATGGGACAACGAACGACGGATGATCATCCTCGAAGCATACGCGGATTCCCAATCGCCTCCCCTCGAGGTGCGCGAGACATCGTTCCCGACATTCGTCCAGCCGAGTGAGTTGGCGCGGATCGCGGGTGAATCGAACCTTGAGACAGGTGCCCGCGCCCAGTCCTTCAGATGAGGCGGATCGAAGGTCTTCGAATCGCGACCTCCTCTATGACCAGCCCTGATGCGGAATCCGTCCCGGAGAGACGCCCGGGATTTTCCCCGGAGAAACTGTCCATGTTGCGCTCCCATTCTCCGCATGATTGTCCCGGATATAACCCCGGATAAGTCCCCGGATAAAACCCCGGATTAAGTCCCGGACAAAGTTCCACGGTAGCACCGGGGAATTTCAAAGTCCTTCAGGTTGATCGAGGTCATGAGTCTCACCTTCTCTTGGCTGGCGATGTCGGCACCGATGGAGGCGCGGAGGCAAGATGAACCGTCCGGGTGGGGAATGCGAAGTCGATCCCTTCGCGCTCGAAATGCTCGATGATCGCGAAGTTGATCCGCTGCTGAGTGTCCATGTACACGTTGTAGTCGGGCGACTCGACGATGTAAACGATCTGATAGACAAGCGCCGACGGACCGAATTCCTTCAAGTGAGCCCGGTCAAACCGCGCCTGGGGTTGTGCTTCGACGCTCTGTCGCAACAGGAGAGGAATCCGTTTGACTTTCTCTGCCGGCGTGCCATATACCACATCCACCGCGAACTCGATGCGACGGGTCGTCATCCGCTTGTAGTTCCGGATGCGGCTCCCCAGCAGGTCCGTGTTTGAAACGATGATCTGCTCCCCAGATAAACTCCGGATCCGCGTTGTCTTGAGTCCCACGTGTTCGACAGTTCCCAGATACTGGTCCACAACGATGAAGTCACCCGCTTCGAATGGTTTGTCCAGGAGGATCGCCAGTGACGCGAGAAGGTCTCCGAGCACATTCTGCAGGGCCAGCGCAACGGCGATACCGCCGATTCCCAGACCGGCGAGCAGCGCAGAGATGTTGACCCCGATGTTGTCAAGGATCAAGAGGGCGACCAGCGAAGTGACCACAACCCTCCCCACGAATCCCAGGATTGCAAGAGAGGTTCGACGCCCGGAATCCGCTCCCTCGCCCGGTCTCAGAGCTTGGGCGAGCAGAAAGGTGACGATCGTATTTCCCGAGATGCCGGCTTGGATGAGCAGCGCGATCACAGTTGTCAGTTCGAGCAGGCGACTGAGCCGCGCAGGGAGCTCAAGGGAGTTCGCCCCAAATGCGAACGCAATAACAATGAGAATGATCGGCCGGATCCCGGCGACGAGATCGGCGCCGAGGTCGTCGACCTTCGTCGTCGTCCGATCCGCGAGCTTGCGCAATTGCCGCGACAAGATACGCCGGAGAGCGAGGAGGATGACGACGAGGGCGAGGGCGATGCCTGCCGCAATAAGCCATGCGGCGAGCGAATTCCCCCAAAACTGGGTGTTCATCAGGTCCATGAGAGAGCCTCCGGTCAAGTTCGCATTACTATAAGATGTACAAAAGAGACCCAGAGTCAATCGAATCTACTGCTTGGAGCGTTCGTGCTCGGGAGGAGACGCCACGCGAGATGAGGAGCAGGATGCTCAGCCCAAAGGCGAGAAAAGTGGAACTGAGGTCCCCCGCTCGGTGGTGGAAGCCGCGAAATACCTTCGACACATCCGCATCGTGGCGGGATTAAGCTACACCGGGCTGAGCGACGAGGTGATCGAGGAGACACGGACCTTTCTTCAGGAAGGAACAATCTGCGGCATTAAGCTCTATCCGGGATATGAGCCCTTCTATCCAAGTGATCCGAAGCTTGAACCGGTCTATGCGCTCGCCCGGACGCATGGCGTGCCGATCATGTTTCATTCCGGGGACACCTTCACGCCGAAGGGGAAACTCAAGTGATCGCCGAACGGATGCCTGCAGGAAATGCATTCCATCGCTGATTCCTCCTTGTCGTCCGGGTAACGTAGCAAGAACAGCCTCGTTTGTCAATGCGCGGCTCTTCGGGCAGTCGCGAATCGTTTGCGTCTCGAACGGACTTTATCTATAATAAAAGTCAGACCTCCTTCTTCCGGGGATGCTGGTGAAGTTGAATTGGAGAGACGAGGGCCTCCTTGGAGCGCAACGCGCGTTCGAGGGAGGCCCTTCGCCTTTTCTGAGATCGTCATCGGCACCGTCTGGAGGCTCTCGATGAATCCCCGCAGGCTGTTCCTCCCGCTGTTCCTCGTGTGCATCATGTCGTTGGCTCTCCCCACGTACTCCCTCGCGCAGGGGTGGCAGCTCGATCTGACCGCACAGTCCGATCCATCTCCATTCGTGAGTGACTGGAAGCAGATCGCGGGGATCGCAACCCTCATTCTGTCGAACGCCGATCTGACGGCGCCGACGCCGGTCCGTATCGTCACGGAGGCATTCCGCAATGTCCCCGTCGGCACGCCGATCTTCAAGAGCCGCATCGAGAAGACCTTGATGCCGGGTTCCGTGATCATGCTGAATAACACCGACCTGGTGGAGTTCGACATCGACGCGATCGACGAATCGCTGAAAGAGCTGGTCATCCGCTCCGGACGCCTCCCCGAAGGGAACTACTACATCTGCGCGACCGTGATCGACCCGCAGACCGAGAACGTTTTCATCGCACGTCGCTGCGTCATCTTCCGCGTGACCGATGCCGATCCGATCAAACTGCTGTGGCCGCAGGACAACTATCGCGAACCGCTCGCGCAATACCCGGAGTTCAGCTGGACTCCAGTCAATTCTCCCGTCGAGTACACGATCACGTACCAGTTCAAGCTCGTCGAACTCCTCGACGGCCAGAACCCGCTGCAAGCCATTGAAGCGAACATCCCGCACTTCGAGACCTCGGAGGTCGGTAAGTTCCTGATCCGGTATCCACTCTCGGCGCAGGAACTCGTCGAAGGAAAGCGCTACGCGTGGCGCGTGCAAGCGGTGAATCAATATGATCTGCCGGCGACGCGGAACAAGGGTTTCAGCGATGTCTGGACGTTCACATTCAAGCGCTCGGCTCCCATCGTACCGCGCGAGCTGACCGCGGAACTGCTTTATCCCGCCGACCGCGACACGATCCCGTGGTCGCCGCCGCGGCTCATTGCCCGATTCTCGCCGATCCTCTCCGGGATCACGGCGTTCGAGTACACGCTGCGCGTGAGTGGAGGAGGACAGGAATACACGGGACGACGTGCGATGACGTTCGATGCCCGCCAGTTCCGCGGGGGCGAGCAGGAGGGAGAACCGTTCACTTACATCCTCTCCCAGGAGAACGACACACCGGCCGAAGTGTTCCCATGGATGAATGAGCTCAAACGCGGAGTAAAATATACCTGGTCCGTGGAAGCCGTCGGTGCATATGACGGTGATCAGGTGCGATGCGTTTCCGAAGAACGGACGTTCGTGCTCGGCGCGCGAATGCCGGATCGCGTGCTCACGCGGATCGGAAAGGACTCGGTGATCCTGAGTTGGGAAAGCCGGCGCCCCGTGATGCTGAATCCGCCCGAAGGAAGTGTCATTCTCGCCGGGGGCGGGACCGCGCACCAGAGTAGCGCTTCTGAAACATGGATGTTCGAAGTCTCCTCCGACAGCGGTTTCCAGACGATCGATACGGTCGTCGTCGGAACAACACTCCCCGTCGAACTTGGCGATGAGGCACCCGAGATCTACGGCATGCGCTCTCTCACGATTGCCAAGGCCGACACGGGTCAACGCTATTGGCGTCCGCTCTGGTTGAATCCGGGGGCACAACCCTCACCGGAAGGAGCATATATCGTCGGTCCGACCGGCTCATACCAGGTCAAGGATTCGCGCTCGCTCTGCGCCGCAAAGGAGCCGGAAGACAAGACCCCTTCATCGGAAACCTTCTCAGCCGGTCAGATGCTGACCGTCGGCAAGTTCACGATGGAGCTGACCGAAGCGGAGGGAACCGGACAATCCCTGAAGGGTGCGGGCCTCATTCAAGTTCCCTTCCTCCGGTCGAAAGTCGAAGTGGTCTTCGACGGCTTGATGGTGAATCAAAAGAAGGAAGTGTTCGCCGGTGAGATCCAAGGGAAACAGGCTGAAGGTTCGCCGATCACACAAGACCAGGCGAACACCGTCGGCGAAGACATTGGTCTGAATGCCGATCGCATCCGCGAGATCCACGGATTCGCGAGCGACGCCGCGCGGCTCGTGAGCGGATTGACAGGCTTGAGCCCGATGACGTTGCCGATCGGGTTGGATCGAACGATCGAGGGGAAGCGCCTGGTCGTCGCGATCATCGGCATGGTCTTCAAGCCGACGGAAGGGGTGCTCAACGCCGTGATGTCGTATGAACTGCCGGCCCTCGGTCCGGACGTCGGCGTCGGACTCGGCGTGCGGGACCTCTGCTTCTCGCCGACGGGACTGAGCGGCGAGGCCACTCTGTATCTCGCCGAAGATCTCGGCTATCGTCCCGATACGACAAGCTGGGGATTTGCCTTCCTCAAGTCCAATAAGGAGGGGGAAGGAAGCTACATCACGTTCGACAACAAGGGATTCAAGGAGTTCCGTGTCGAGGCCGAAGTACAATTTCCTCGCGACTGGTTGAAGCCGTTCCCCGACGACGGCCATTCGCTCGTGAAGACCCGCGTGATGACCGCAGTCCAGACCGGGGGCAACTTCCTGGTCGGTGCGAGTCTCGATCGATGCGAGATCACCTCTGCCCCCGGATGGACGCTGCAGGTGCAGGAGATGGTCTTCGACTGGTCGGACAAGGCTAATCCCGACAACATGAAATTCCCCGCCGGGTACGCCGGCGTCAAAGATGAGACGTGGAAGGGATTCTACCTGAAGCGCGCCACCATCCCGCTCCCGCCGGAACTTCGCACGTTCGATTCGACCTCCCCGCCCCAGCTCTCGGTCAATGATCTGATGATCGCAAAGGGGGGATTCTGCGGAAGTATCCGTGCGGAGAACGTCTTCCAGTATCCGCGCGGGAACTTCGGCGGATGGGGCGGAAGCCTCGATACGATCGCCATCGATTTTGTCAACAGCTCGCTGCGTCGCGGAATGCTGACCGGACGGATCAAGCTTCCGATCGCGGAAGAGCCGATGGTTTATTCCGCCACGCTCTCGCGGCCCCTGCCATCCGATACGGTGCGCGGTCTCGGGTACACGTTCGTTATCAAGCCGTCCGATACATTGACAGCCGACATCTGGAAGGCGAAGCTGAATCTCGAGCCGACAACAAACATCACGTTGACGAACGATAATCCTGAACGGAAGTTCGTTGCGTCTGCCACGCTCGACGGAAGTCTGACGATCGAAGGAAACATCGGCGGATTGCCGGAAGTGAAGATCCCCGGCCTGAGCTTCCAGGGATTCAAGCTGCAGACGACGAAGCCGTACTTCACCAAGGGGACGTTCGGCTTTGCGAGCCCGGAGAAGGGGATTGCGGGATTCCCGATGTCGATCTCCGGGATCGAATTCCAGCAAGAGACGCGCGGCGGGAAGGAACTCGTCGGTCTCAGCATGAACGTCGCCATCAACCTCGCACCGGGCGCGCGGGCGATCAGCGGGACGTCCACGTTGAAATTCTGGGGTGAATTGGTTCAGGATGGCGGACAGCAATTTCGATTTTATAGCATTGAGCTTGACACGATCGGTGTCGACGCCGACCTCGGTCCTGTCAAGATCGCGGGAGGCGTGAAGTTCTATCGTGAAGACCCGGTCTTCGGCAGCGGCTTCCGCGGTGCCGTTCAGGCCGACTTCCTCCAGAAGATCACCGTCGCCTCCACGGTGCAGTTCGGGAAGGTCAGCGGCTTCCGTTACTTCTATGTCGACGCGAAGGGGATGTTCCGACAAGGCATCGCCTTCGGCACGACAGGAGTCGGATTCTTCGGACTCGGCGGAGGCTTCTGGTGGAACATGACCCGCGAAGGAACCGCACCGCCGGCCGCGCCGACCGCCTCTGCGGTTGCCGGTGAAGCGCCCGGCGCGACCGCTTCCGGCCTCCGGTTCATCCCGCGCGAGGGATCGTTCGGCTTCAAGGCCATGGTCGTGCTCGGAACCTATCCATCTCCCGCCGCCTTCAACGCGGACGTTGCGCTTGAAGTTGAATTGCAGAACACCGCCGGCGGTGTGTCGATCGGCCGCATCACCCTCCAGGGAAACGGGTACATGATGGCGGAACTCACCGCGCGCGAAAAAGCCCGCGTGACGATGTTCGCCGACATCACGTACGACTTCCCGCGCAGCACGCTCCACGGCGTCTTCAACGTCAACATCAACGCTCCGCCGATGTCGGGGGGAGGACAGGCGGTCATGCACGTGGAGCCGGCCACGTGGTATATGAAGGTCGGCGAGCCCAGCAATCGTATCTCGCTCACTCTTGCCGACTGGCTGCGAACGGGCGGCTATTTGATGCTCGGTCGTGACCTGCCGTCGCCGCCTCCGCCGCCGCAAGAGGTGACACGTATCCTGGGCAACATCTACATCGTCCGCGATGCCCGTCTTGCCGCGGGGAATGGATTCGCGTTCGGCGCCTCCGTCTCGCTGAGCACCGGAAGACAGAGATACGCCATCTTCTATGGTGAGTTCTCCGCAGGGGGTGGATTCGACATCGCGTTGATGCAGCAGAACCGATGCGCGGGGATCAACAACTGGTATGCGCAAGGACAACTCTACGCGTACGTGCAAGGTTCGATCGGACTGGATATTTCGATCGGATTCTGGCTCTACAAGCCATGCGGTCCGTGGTACTGCAAGATCTGCCGCTGGTGTAAATGGACATTCGTCGGCATTCGCGGAAGCTTCGAGATCCTCGGTCTCAGCGCTGCCGCGTTGCTTGAAGCCGGGGGGCCGAATCCGATCTGGGTTTCGGGGACCGTCGGCGGACGATATTCCATCCTGGGTGGACTTGTGAGCGGGCATTGTTCCTTCAGCTTCACGAAAGGCACGGTGTGCAGATTATGAAGCCGATCCTCTTCGCGTTCACGATCATCAGCCTGTGTATCCTGAGTGCCGGATCACAGGCACAAGATCCGCCTGTCCCGCCTCCGGCCGCGGAATCGTTATCATCGGATACGAGTGCGATGAAGACGGGGACCGAGATTCCACCCGATCCAGGCTACGCCTTGCTCAAGGTGCTCGCACGTCCTTCAAAGGACTCGATCGTCCTTCGCTGGGCTCCCACGACGCCGCACGGCTGGAGGATCGGCAACCGCTTCGGATATTCCATCGAGCGGGGGGATCCAAGCGGTCAAACCGTTCTGCTGACGCAGCAGCCCGTCATGCCATGGGAGGTTGAGCCGTGGACGGATCTCCTGAATGCCGATTCGATGAACACATTCATCGGCATTGCCGTGTATGCGTTATACGGCGACACCGTGCTTGCCGGAGATACGACGGGACAAGATACTGTCGGTGCGAATATCGAACGGAATACGAATCTGTTTGGGTACGCCCTCTTCGCGGCGGACAATGATCCTGATGTCGCGACGGCCCTTGGATTGCGATTCGTCGATCGAAGCGTAAAAGCGGGAGTTCGTTATTCCTACACGATCAGCCTTGCGGGTCCGCAAACATATCGTATCGATGCCGGCACGGTCGACGTCGTCGCGAGGACTCCGGCGGTCGGGCCGCCTCCGAAAAATGTCGTCGCCGTCGGAGGTGACGGAAGCATCCAACTTCGGTGGGAGCCGAACGACGAGGGAGAATATTCGGCGTACAATGTCTATCGGTCGGAGAACCGGGGCCGCACGTACGACCGACTCAACCCCACACCGATCGCGATCGTCGTTCCAACGAATCGGGACATTCCCGGCCTGGGCATTCTCATCGATTCGACCATCTTCAATTACAAGCGTTATCGGTATCAGGTCCGCGGCATCGATGCCTTCGGAGAACTCGGGAAGCCGGCAGAAGTGGAAGCCATGGGTCGTGACCTGACCCCTCCGCCGCAACCGCTGGTGATGAATGCGGAGCAGGTCGGCAGGTCCAGTCTCCGCATGCGGTGGGAGATGATCGACCCTCCGGGGGATCTTGCGGGATTTGCGATCTCGCGAAGTGAATTCCCGGACAGCAGTTTCAAGCGCATCACGCGACGGTTGCTTCCGAAGACCGCACGCGAATACACCGACGAGAAGGCAAATGAGAACGAGCCATATTATGTTGTCGCGGCGTTCGACACGGCGGGGAATGTGGCGCCGTCGTTCCCTCTGTACGGCATGCTGATCGATACGATTCCCCCGGCGATCCCGAAAGGACTGCGAGGAACCGTGGATAGTCTCGGTCGCGTCACGCTGCGGTGGAATCGAAACCGGGAGCGGAATATCCTCGGCTATCGTGTGCTCCGCGCGAATGCGCAGGATCATGAATTCACACAACTGACCGGTGCGATCTGGAAGGACACAGTGTACGTCGACTCCATTGCTGTCAACACGCTGACACGCAATGTGTATTATCGCATCGCGGCGGTCAACACTCGTTTCGGGCATTCCGAGATGTCCCCCTTCATTGCGCTCAGCAGACGAGCCATCCAGCTTCCGACGGCGCCAGTCTTCACAGACGTCAATGCCGGCGAGTCCTCCACGAATCTCCGATGGGCGACGAACAGCGGGGACAAACTCCGCTCAGTGATCCTCTTCCGAAAGACCGCCGACGCGGATCGTTGGGACACACTCGCAACCCTGAGCCGCTCGATCACTTCGTACACGGATCGAGACGTCGTTCTGAATATGACGTACGAATACCAGATCGCGGTCGTCGATTCGAACGGAATGAGCGTGTGGGCGGAGCTTCCCGTACAATCCCGGCCGTACGATTCGGGTGTTCGTCCGCCAGTCCGTGATGTGAAGGCCATCCTTGATCAAGATGCGAAGGGTATCCGCATCGAATGGGCGTATGATGCCCAGGAAACTGACCGCGTTTATTTTATCATCCATCGTTCGGTGAGCGACGCATCGTTTGTTCAGTTGCGTTCCGTCGCGGGATCGGCGCGCTCGTATGTCGACCGTGAATTGGTGGGGGAAGGAACCTATCGATATCGAATTCAAGTGCTGACCCATGGCGGAGCCGAATCACCGATGAGCAGTCCGGTATCGGTTCAGATCGCCGGACAACGCTGAGACATTGAACGAGGAACGGAGAGATCAATGACTACCAACGGACGATTCCTCGTCTGCACGTGCATCTTCTTGCTCGCGTGGGCACACGAACGGGCGATCGCCCAAGCACCCGACTCCAGCGGTCGTGCATCGGGATTTCTTGATGAGGCATTCAGATTCTCGGGCGAATTGACGGCGTATGGAGAGGTGAACGGGATCACCGGAGCCCCCCGGCGGCGTGATCCGTCGACGGCGAGGTTGTTCTTTCGTCCCACGCTCACGGTCTTCGATGCGGTCACACTCAGCGCGGATCTCCTCTTGTCGACCGAAGGGAACTCTGCGCGCCAGGACATCAATCAGATCGGCCTCCATCCCTCGTGGCGATGGGGACGGGCGCATATCGGCGATTTCAGCGATGAGATCTCTCCGTACACACTCAGCGGGATCCCGTTGCGCGGCGGCGGCGTGATCATCAATCCGGGACTTCTTCGGTTCAGTCTGTTGGGAGGACAAGCACGCCGGGCCGTATACGGCGGGTCGGAAAGCGGCTCCTACAAACGGTATGTGATGGGAGCAAGCATCGGCGTCGGGGACGAATATGCGTCATTCTTTGATGTGCAGGTACTTCGCGTGCGCGATGATCCTGCCTCACTCGCTGATCCGAATCCTTCCGTGTCCGCGTTCGAGAACGATTCCCTCGATATGACATACCAGAATCCGTATGCGACGACGCCGCAGGAGAACCTTGTTGCCGGCATCCGAACGCGGACGGTCCTGTTCGACCGTGCCGTCACATGGAATGTCGAGGCGAACGGAAGCCTCTACACGCGCGACATGCGGCTTGAGGAGGACACCACGGGGAGCGTGCCGGAATTCGTGCGGGGGATCTTCAAGCCGCGCCTCAGCTCGAACGCAGACTTCATGGTCGCCAGCGACATGATGCTCAGCTTCTCGCCGGTGAGTCTGCGAACCGGGTACAAGTACATTGCGCCGGGATATACATCGCTCGGTGTGGGCTGGCTGACGAACGATCAGCAGGAATTCCTCATCTCCCCGATGGTCCGCATCCCCACAGGGACGATCATGGTCAGCTGGACCCGTCAGAACGACAATCTGTTGGGACAGAAGAGGAACACGACGGTGCGGCAGACCGCCACGGCGATGGTCACCCTGCGGCCGGTCGGTGAATGGGGGACGTCGTTCCGCGTCGTCTACTCGTCGATGGACAACAACGCCCCCGGCGATTCCGCGCGGTACGGGTTTTCCACGGTAGTGATCGGGACGAGCCAGCAGTACTCCTTCAGCCGGCAGTCGACGCTCCGATCCGTGAATTTCGACTACACCTATTCGGGTTCGCTGTATGACCTCCCTGTGAGACCGGATGTTCGCGCGGTCAACCACGCGGTCGGAGTCGGTGGGACCATCGCAGCAACCGAAGACATCCTGTTGCTCCCGTCGGTCAACATGAGCGCTTCCATCGACCGCAAGACCACGAACTGGTCCACGATGTTGACGGCGCAGCACCGGACGTTGGCGAACGCATTGACATCACGCGCCTCCGTCATGTGGTCGTTCGACAATCAGCAGGCGAACTCGCTTCGATTCCGGCTGTCGTCGACCTGGTCGGTGACTCAGAGTTTTTCTGTGAATGCCGCGGTGTTGTGGACCCGGTACTCATCGCCGTCGATGCTCTACGGGCACTTTACGGAACGGACCGCTTATCTCACATTAACCCAGCGTCTCTAGCAGCCATGAATCCAACCATCGTCGAAGTCCGCACCCTTCATGATCTTCGGCGGTTTGTCGCGTTCCAGTACGACCTGTTCCGGGACAACCGGTATTGGGTTCCCCCTCCGCGGCGCGACGAACTCGACGGTTTGCGCGAAGACAAGAATCCCGCGTTCGAATTCTGCGAAGCGAAGTATTGGCTCGCTCTTGATGGACGCCGAATCGTCGGGCGCATCGCCGGCATCATCAACAATCGCTACAACGAGCGATGGCATGCAAAGGCTGCCCGCTTCGGCTGGTTCGATTTTATCGATGATGCCGGTGTGTCAACTCTCTTGCTCCGTACAGTCGAAGAATGGGCGCGATCTCGCGGGATGACGAGCCTCCATGGACCGCTGGGATTCACCGATCTTGACGGAGAGGGAACGCTGGTCGAGGGATTTGAGGAAGTGAGCACATTGGGTGCGATCTACAACTTCCCGTACTACGGGGAACACATCGAGCGGGCAGGATATGTGAAGGATGCGGACTGGGTCGAATTCCAGGTCACGATGAAGAAGGAGATCCCGGAAAAGATCTCACGGCTTTCGGAGATCGCATTGCAGCGAAATCGCCTCCACGTCCTGCAAGCGCGTAAGCGGAAAGACCTGCTGCCGTATGCCCGCGAGATCTTCCAGGTGTTGAACGACGGATTCAGGGAATTGTACGGATTTGTCGAGTTGTCCGACAAACAGATCGATAAATACGTGGAGCAGTACTTCGGCTACATCCTTCCTGACTTCGTTCCGGTCGTGCTGGACGAATCGAACCACGTCGTAGCCTTTGGCATCGCAATGCCGTCGCTCTCCCACGCGTTCCAGAAGAACAAGGGCCGCTTGTTCCCGTTCGGCTTCCTTCATGTCTTGTGGGCAATGAAGTATGAGCGGAACGCCGATCTCTATCTGACGGCGGTTCGTCCGGAGGCGCAGAATAAAGGGATCAACGCCATCCTTATCCACGAAATGCACAAGACATTCGTCCGCAGGGGAGTGGACAAGGTGGAGACGAATAGGGAATTGGAGGAGAATGCCAAGGTTCAGGCGCAATGGCGCTACTACGACCATCGCCAGCACAAGCGAAGACGGTGCTACCGCAAAGAAATCGCCTGAAGAAGTCCCTGGAGGACTTGCGAAGTTCAAGGAATATCCGTACGCTTGCCGCAGGCGCCCCCGAAAGACTGAGACCGATTTTCCCGATTGGCGGGCGAGAACAGCCCGCTTCGATTCAGCTCTAATCGATTTCTGGCGGATTTCGGCGAAATCGCAGGGCATGTTTCTTGGTTCTCCCTGTCTGCCTACATCGACCCATTCACAACATCCTTCATTATTAAGAGAGAGGTCATCATGAGGAATATGGTACGATGTTTCTTCGCTGTGGGGTCTTTGCTTCTGTTCGGTTCTCTCGCGATGGCTCAAGCAACGTTGCCACACTACGAGGGCTTCGATTATGCGAATCTAGCGATCCTCGGTGATCAGCCGGGCTGGACGGCGCTGAACTCTGGGGATACGATCTTCGTCTACACCGGAAGCCTGACCTATCCGGGTTACGTGGCTTCGACTGGAAACAAGATCGCGTTCGATGGTGCTGGCAAAGATCTTGTGATGACCTTTGACTCCATCGCGACCGGATCGATCTACTATTCGTTCTTGATGCGCGTGACCGCACTCGGTGGGCTTGATGCGACGGGGGGGTACATTGCGGGATTCTATCAGTCGTCGACGAGCACCGCAACGGGAGCGCCTGTGTGGACAAGAATGAACGGGACCAGTTTTGACGTCGGCATCAGTGCGCGCATCACTGCAAATACGCAGTCGTGGTCCTCGGGGTACACTGTGGGCGATACCTACCTTATCGTTGTTGCATATACATTCGTTGCGGGAGACACGAACGATGTCGCGAAGGTATGGATCAACCCGGACGCTTCCACATTTGGCGGCACGGAGCCAGCTCCGACAGCGACCGGGGTGAATACCGTAGCAGATCTGACAAGCACTGTGCGGTTCATGTTGCGACAAGATGCCTCGACCAAGACGCCGTTCGTTGAACTCGACGAGCTTCGCCTCGGCACATCATGGGCCGCCGTCGTTCCTTCCGGGGGCTCCTCGTACGTCGAGACCATGAACAATGCGGTACCCCAAAGCCTGCAGTTGGCGCAGAACTTTCCCAATCCGTTCAATCCGTCAACGACCATTGAGTTCGCCGTCGCCTCGACGCAGCTCGTCACGGTCAAAGTGCATGACATGCTCGGTCGAGAAGTCGCGACCCTCGTTGACCACACACTGAACCCGGGCTTGTATCGGACGAAGTGGAATGCGATGGATAATCCAAGCGGTCTGTACTTCTACACGGTTCGCGCGGGGAACGAAACGCTGACCCGCCGAATGGCGCTGGTCAAGTAATCCAAACCTGAATTTCTTCCGCTCCAGGCCGTCCGCCGGGATGTGAACCATCTTCCGGCGGTCGGTCTGATGTTGTTCTGTTCCTCACCTATCCTGCAGGAAGATCTCATGAGACACCCACTTCGCATTCTCTTCTCTCGCTGGATCGTCGCGGCACTGGCGTTGCTGATCGTCACGGCAGCGTTCGGCGGAACGACCGGCAAGATCGTCGGGAAAGCCGTCGACAAGAAGACCGGCGAACCGCTCGCGATGGTGAACGTTATGCTCGAGGGGACGTCGATCGGGGGAGCGACCGATGTCGAAGGTCGCATCGTCATTATCAATGTCCCTCCGGGAACATACCGCGTGCGCGCGACACTGCTGGGATACGCGACGCAGCTCGTGACCGAGGTGATCGTGCGGGCGGACCTGACCACGAACGTCCAACTCGACATGACCGAGTCGACGGTGGCGCTCGGGCAGGAAGTGGTTGTCACGGCGGAACGCCCGATGATCAACAAGGATGAAACGTCGAAGATGTCCATCGTTTCGGCTGAGACATTCTCCAACCTTCCGGTCGTGAGCTTTCAACAGGTCGTCGGACTGCAGGCCGGCTTCGTGACCGACGCAAGCGGAGAGTTGCACGCGCGCGGAGGCCGGAGCGGCGAAGTGGTGTACATGATCGACGGGGTTCCGATGCGCGATCCGCTGAGCGGCACCATGGGGTCGCAATTGGACAAATATGCGATCCAGGAACTCCAGGTGCTCACCGGTGGATTCAGCGCGGAGTACGGCCAAGCGCTTTCCGGCGTCGTGAACATCGTGACAAAAGAAGGCGGCGCAAGCTACAACGGCCGGGTGGAGTTCGAGTCCGCCCAGCTGAATGAATCGCCGTACCACATGGCCGATGCCCTCGCGAATGACTATATGGGCATCGATGCCAATGGCGTCCGCAGGCCGCGGATCGACGACAAAGGGAACGTCATCCTCGATATTCCATCGGCCTACGAGCCGCAATCCATGGATGAGACGCGGGACCTGTTCCCCGACATCGATTTTCTCGGACAGCTGTCGATGAACCTGAGTGGTCCGATGCCGATCGTTCCTGATCTGAAGTTCTTCGTATCCGGTCGCATCGAGAATGCGCTCAGCCAAATGCCGTGGGGCTTTAACAAAGAGCGCGAGACGAATGCCCGATTCTCCTACACATTCGGGTCGTGGAAATTCAGCATCGCCGACCGCCGATTCTGGCGGGCATATAAATTGTACTCGCACATATGGAAATATGTCCCGGACGGCTATCCGCATCGGTCGGATGAAACTGTGCGAGACAATATCGCCGTCCATTACTTCCCAAACACCGAAACGGCGCTGACCCTCAATCTTACTTATAACACCCGGGATTTCCGTCTGTACACGCCGGGCAAGTACGCGGTCTTCTCCCCGGAGGGGCTCCTCCTGGAATCGAACTATGTGAAGAGCTCCGGCAATCAATTCACCCAGGGGGGGGATCTGGGAGATTACGTTGCGAACAACCTCAGCTATTTCATCACGAAGGTTGATCTGATGCAGCAGCTCGACCGGTACAACCTTGTGAAGGTCGGTGCGGAGATCACGTTCCATGACATCAAGCGGACCTCGTTTCAGGAACCGTGGGCCGGAGGATTCTGGGCGTATGAATCCTTCCGCCGCTATCCTTTTGAAGTTGCGGCGTATATCCAGGACAAGCTGGAGTTCAATTCCTTCCTCATCAATGCGGGCATCCGGTTGGACTACGTAGATGTGAAGGATACGCGCTGGCCGACCGTAACCGATCCGGGCGGCTACAAGGACGAAACGACCAAGTTGTGGGTCGTCACGAACGAATTGCCGACCGATCCCTCCTTGCAGATCAGTCCGCGGCTTGGGATCGCATTCCCCATCACCGAGCGGACGGTCTTCTACAGTTCCTACGGCCACTTCTTCCAGCGCGCAGATTATCTTGAGATGTTCAAACTGCGCGATCCCTCCGTGAACGCCGCGCTCGTTGGCAACCCGGGGATCGAACCGCAACGGACCGTCGCGTTCGAGTTCGGCGTGAAGCAGCAACTCAGCGACGACTATTCGATCGACCTCGGAGCGTATTTCAAGGACATCACGAATCTCGTCGGCAGTACCTATCACGCCGTGTACCCGTACGCCTACACGATCTATGACAATTCGAACTACGGAAAAGTGAACGGCGTCGATGTCGCCCTCCGCAAGAAGATGAGCGGATACTTCAGCGGAAGCCTGACCTACACCTACTCGATCGCGAAAGGGAATGAGTCGGATCCGGCGGAGGGCTATCTCGACTATCGCGGATCGAATGCCGTCCTTCGTCCGAAGCGCGTCTTCTATCTTGACTTCGACCGTCGGCATGTGCTCTCAGGATTGCTGAACATCGCGTTCCCGCGACAGTTCGGGCCGGAGGTCTTCGGCATCTATCCCTTTGAGTACTTCAACGCGAACTTCGTTGTCCAGGTGGCGAGCGGCTTGCCCTACACACCCAACACGTTCGAGTCCGGTGATCAACTGGTCGTCGAGAAGAACTCGGGGCGCAAGGCGGGCACCGCCCAGATCGACATGCGCGTGGAGCGCGTGATCCCGGTCGCCGGTGTGAAGCTGTCCGCATTCGTGAAGATCACCAATCTCCTTGATGCCGTCAACACGCAGTTGGTCTGGACTGCGACGGGAGATCCCTGGGATGCGGGTCCGATCACGCAGAACACGCCAGACCGTCAACGGAATCCTGCGAATGTCGACGTTCGCCGACGGATCCAAGTCGGTGTCCGAATCGATCTCTAATTATCAGACCTCTGAGGAGAGCAGTATGTCCAAGACTTGTTCGACAATGATCCTGGCGGCGATGCTCCTGTCGCTCGTCTCGGTTGCCCGCGCTCAGGAGGAAGGGTCCCCTGATACGACCGCGCTGAAGAAAGTGAGCCGGAGCGTAGAGGATACCTGGGGACTTCTTGACAAGGGGGAACTGATCAACGTGTGCGGGAACCAGGGGCTGATCACCGACAGCTATCAACGATCGGCGATGTATGTCTTCCGCTGGCCCAAGAGCAAGGGGCTCGCGACCAACACGGGTGATGTCAATGCCGTCAATCGAGGCGGAGTCGTGTTCGGCTCGAAGGGAAACGTCATCGATAGCTACAGTAATCGTTACAATGAGGACTGGCAGGGTGTGGCGGGGGGCGTGGGGCAGTACTGTGCGAACGACCAGCCGTCGGAGATCAAAGCACCCGATGGAAGTCCGCGCATGGCCCATAGTGATATTCCCCTGACATGGCCGGCAGGATACTTCGACGCATCCAATGCGTGGCAATCCGGGCCTGTTGGTCCATGGGATTCGCTTTCAACCGCGGATCAGGCCGTCATCACCCAACGTGCTGGATGGTACGATGAATCCAAGAATCTGTGGCGATTCTGGCCGGGGCGCTTCCGCATCGACATGGATACGCTCTCAGCGACATTCCGCCAGCAGATCCCCGGGGAGTTCGCCGCGGACCGGGAGGTCTATACGGTCTTCAGCGATCGCAACGCGCAACCGCCTGATGTTCCGATGGGGGTCCAGGTGCAGATGCAGGCATATAGCTGGGGAAGACGATTCGGACAGGATCTTCACTTCTATGATTTCATCATCACGAATACGAGCAATGTCGTGCTGGATTCATGCACTTGGGGATACTTGCTCGACTTCCGATTCGGTGACGCAAACGAAGAGGGGTACATCACATTCAATTCGGGGATCAATCCGAACGGCTATGACAACGCGTTAGCCAACTGGGATTGGAATGGCGCGACGGATCCGATCCGCGGCATCAACAGCGGCTACTTTGGCAGCGTGATCCTCGGGACGCCGAAGGATATGGGCGTCACAGACGGGCACTTCTTCCGCATGAACACGACGTACATGCCGAAGAAGACGAACCGGAATATCTATCCGGTGATGATCAGCAATCCCAATGACCCGGCATTCAGTATCGCTGGCCGACCGGCCGCCTCCAATTACTTCCATGGCGGAAGCAACGTGCATTTTGATGTCTTCGATTCAACATACCTCGTCCCGTCGCGATGGGATTACACGCAGTTCGGCGCTCTGATGTCGACCAGTCTGTTCACGTTGAACCCCGGCGAATCCGTGCGTGCCTGTATCGCGTACACCGCGGCGCAGACCCTTGATCAGTTCAAGAGGAATGTCGCCTCCGCACAGACACTTTTCCTCGCGGAATACAACGGTCCCTCCGTCCCGCCTTCGCCCAAACTGGTCGGTGTGGCCGGCGATAGAAGGAACACGCTGTATTGGTCTGACGCGCCAGAGAAGGTCCGGGATGTGATGACGAAACAACTGGACTTCGAAGGATACAAGATCTACCGGAGCCAGGATGGAGGTGCGACGTGGGGGAGGGAGATGTACGATGGACAGGGTCGCTTGGTCGGATACGTCCCCATCGCACAGTTTGACAAGATCAACGACATTCAGGGCCCGGACCCGCAGAACAGCTTCAACTTCCTCGGTTCGAACACCGGACTGCGTCATATGTGGGTCGATTCGACCGTGTCCAACGGGGTGCAGTATTCGTACACGATCACGTCATACGACATGGGCGTCCAGGGTTCGCTGGAGTCTAACGAATCCTCCAAGGGAACGACCTCGACCGATCCGAACTTTGTCGACCTCACGCCGCGGACGGACCCGGCCGGATACCAGCGTCCGAACTACACGGTGACCAAGTCTGCAACCGTGGGCAAGGCGAACGTGAAGGTTTCCATCGCCGACCCGGCAAAGATCGGCACGAACATGTACAAGGTGGCCTTCAATAAGGCCATTGCGGATACCTTCCGGGTCTACTCCTCGGCAGATTCGCTTCTTGCGAAGGCGCCATTGAAATCGGACGAATTGACGGTCATCGATGGCCTGTGGCTCCGGATCGAAACGGATGCGCAGATCGGCGGGATCAAGACGATCAAGGATGAACTTGGCAAGACGGTCAACAGCTCCTCGAACAAGAACCAGGTCAATCGATGGTTCGTCTCGCTTCGGACGAACTACACCGCTGCCGACACGAATTCCCGCGGCGGCGATTATGAATTCCGATTCACCGATCAGGGATCGTACGTGGACACTATTGCGGCGAGCAACCAGGCGCTGCTGGCGAAGGTAAAGGTGCCGTTCGAGGTCTGGAATGTCACCAATGGAATGGTGCCGCAACAAGTGACGGCCATGATGGAAGATGCGAATCACAACGGCGCGCTCAATCTCGGCGAACCGATCCGCATCGTCAATATCCCCTACAGAAATCCCTCTGGGGTCGGAGATACCCTTGGGATCTATACCGTCGCGAAGGTCCCCTACGCGATCAAGATTGACACGGTCGCGAGTGACTCGTCCCTCGGTGCCCGACTGCCGACGATCGGTCAGTATTTCACGATTCAGACGTACAGCGCGGTGACGACGAGGGATACGTTCTACGTCCAAACGGCTCCGTATTCTCTGACAACGCCCGGCATCTCGGCCTCGCAGTTGATGAGCAAGATCCGCGTCGTTCCGAATCCGTATATCGGTGCCGCGGCGTGGGAACAGATCCAGAACGTGCGGAAGGTCCAGTTCACATTCCTGCCCCCCGAATGCACGATCTCGATCTACACCGTCCGCGGTGAACTTGTCCAACGCATCGTGCACACGAATCTCTCGGGCGTCGAGGATTGGAACCTGACGAATCAGTCGGGTGTGGAAGTCGCTTTCGGTCTGTACATTTTTGTGGTCGAGACACCGGACGGCGAGAAGAGCACGGGCAAGTTTGCGATCATCAAATAGGCGGAGGACCGACAATGAAATCGTTCGTGATATGCGTGGTTCTGGCGATCCTCCTTCCGCTTGGCCTTCGAGCACAAAGCTTCACGAAGGTGGGAACGTCCGCAGCACAGTTTCTGAAGATCCCCGTCGGCGCGAAGGCAGCCGCAATGGCGAATGCGTACGCATCCGTTGTGGATGATGCCACGTCGATCTACTGGAATGCCGCCGGTATTGCGAGTCTGGGAAGGATGCAGGGGAGCTTCGCCCATTCCGAGTGGATCGCCGGACTGAGTCATGATTTCGTCGGCGTGGTGTTGCCCCTGGGCGACCGGAGTTCCATTGCGGTGAGCGGGGTTGCCCTGCAGTCGGAGCGGATCGAGCAGACGACGATCCAGGATCCGGAGGGAACCGGATCGTACTTCGACGCGCTCGATCTCGCCCTCGGCGTCACCTATGCACAGGCGATGACGGACTTTGTCGACATTGGCGTCACCGTCAAGTACATCAATCAGCGCATCTGGAGCGAGTCGGCGCAGACGATCGCCGTCGATTTCGGGGCGTTGCTGCACACCGGCTTCAAGGATCTGAAACTGGGCCTTTCGTTCCAGAACTTCGGCCCCGGCATGCAGATGTCCGGGCGCGAGTTGATCCGGCAACTGGATCAGGATCCGGCAAGCTCGGCGAATCCGTACGTCGAAACGGCGGTGCAGACGCAGGAATGGGATCTGCCGACCTCATACCGGGTTTCGACGTCGATGTCGATCATCGGTGCACATGGATTCGCGCACTTGGGCGACACCCGGTTCCTCCTGGCGATCGATGCCATCCACCCGAACGACAATCCGGAGCACTACAGCATCGGCGGGGAGTACGAATTCTTCAATACCTTCGCCATTCGCGGAGGTTACGTCTTCAACACGGATGAGGAAGGGCTGACGCTTGGTGCGGGTGTGATGGTTCCCCTCGGCTCATACGCATTGAAATTCGACTATGCGTATGCGGAGTTTGGACTGCTGGGGTATGTGCAGCATTTCACTCTGAGTGCGGCTTTCTGACGAAGTCTCCAGGAAGCCACCTTGCACATTCAACGAGCGTCAGTCTGAGCTTGTCGAAGACTGGTGCTCACTGGAGCAGCACACATAACGCACCGGAATACTTCGAACAGAACGCCGTCCGCCGAGTGATCGGGGACGGCGTTCGCGTTTGTGAGGAGGGCTACGCCTTGAGCTTGTACTGCTTGATCTTTGAGAATAAAAGACGCCGGTGAATCCGGAGGAGTTCGGCTGCCTTCGTCCGGTTCCACTGGGTGCGCTGGAGGGCCTTTGTGATGAGCTGCTTCTCGACGGACGTAACGATGCGGTGAAAATCCATATCGTCCTGATTCGCTTCAGGGAGGGGAGGGGGATCGATCGCCGCCTGAAGCGTCACGGGGAGATGGTCGAGCGTGATCAGGTTGCCTCCTGACAACAGGACGGCTCGTTGGATGGTGTTCTCGAGTTCGCGTACATTCCCCGGCCATCGGTAGGTCCGGAGCTTTGTCATCGCATCGGCCGCGACGATCGCCTTCGTCCCCTGACCATACTTCTCCAGGAAGTGATCGACAAGCAGGGGAATGTCCTGCGCACGGTCGCGGAGGGTCGGCAACTTCAGGTGAATGACATCGAGCCGGTAGAAGAGATCTTCTCGGAATCGTCCCGCTTTCACCTCCTGCTCAATGTCCTTGTTCGTCGCCGCGATGATGCGTACGTCCGTGGTCAGGGTCTCCTTTCCCCCCACGCGTTCAAAGGTGCGCTGTTGGAGGACGCGCAAGAGTTTCATCTGGAGGGAGACCGGCATGTTATTGATCTCGTCAAGGAAGATGGTCCCTCCGTGGGCGAGCTCAAACCGGCCATGTCGTTGGGAAATGGCGCCGGTGAACGACCCCTTCTCATGGCCGAAGAGTTCGCTTTCGAGCAGATGCTCAGGGAGAGCAGCGCAATTGACCTTGATGAACGGCCCGTCGGGACGGAGAGAATGCCGTTGGATGGCGTCGGCGACCAATTCCTTTCCTGTTCCGCTCTCCCCCTCGATCAGCACCGTGGCGTCCGTAGGGGCAACGCGTCCGATCAGCTTGAAGATCTCCTGCATCTTGGCGTTCGTTCCGACGATCGATTCCGCTGTGGTGGGAGCGGATTGGCGGGCGACTTGCGAGCGCAGATGCCGGACCTCGGAAAGCAAGTCGCGAAAACTGAGGCCTCGCCGGATGATGATGAGAAATTCATCCAGCTCGAACGGCTTCTCAAGGTAGTCGTGCGCACCCCCCTTCATCGCCTCGATCGCGCGCTCGCTGGTCCCGTACGCAGTGAATATGATAACGGGAATGTCGGGCTCCAGACGTTTCATTTCGCGGAGAACGGAGATCCCGTCCATACCCGGAAGATTGATGTCGAGCAGGACGAGTTGAGGATTGAGCGCTCGGAAGCGGTGGAGAGCATCTTCTCCGGAGGAGGATTCCACCACCTGCAGATGCTCGCGCGTCAGGACGTCCTTGACGTTTCTTCTCATGGACTCCTGATCGTCCACGACGAGGACGACTTGTCCCGATCTCATGATTGCCTCGTGTCGTGCGTATGAAGGGGAAGTCGAATGCAACACTCGGTGCCGGCTTGGGCACGGGGGCGGAAGTCGATCGTCCCGCCGTGGGAACGAACGATCTCCTGAGAGATGTACAACCCGAGCCCGGCGCCATGCTCCTTCGTCGTGAAGAACGGATCGAAGACCTTGTTCCTCACTTCGGGGGGGATACCGTGCCCCGTGTCGCGAATGAACACCGAAGCGGTGTTGCTGGCGGATTCAACCATGGTCTGAATCTCCATTATGCCGCCGGCTGCCATGGCGTCCATGGCATTGGCGTATACGTTGAGCAGTACTTGTTCGACCGCCTGCGGATCGATCCAAAGATGAGGAACATGGTTGTCCACGACGACCGTGAGCGCGATCTGTCGTTCGTCCGCTTCGGCGCGGATGAACGAAACCGTCTGGTCGACGAGCTTGTTCAAGTCCACATTTCTGCGGTTCGAGCCGACGGGTTTGGAGAAGACCAGCAATCGCTTGAGCAACCCGGAGAGCCGGTTGATCTCCTTCAGAACGATCTGGATCGTGTCCTCGGAGAGGATGGCGCCGGCTTCCGCCGACGGACCGAGATTCCGCAGATCTTGCTGCCACAGCTGGATACGCGTTTTGATGATGGCGAGTGGAGTCTTGACCTCGTGAGCCACGCCGGCGACGAGCTTGCCCAGCATCGCCATCTTATCCTGTTGGTGCAGATCGCGTTCAAGTTGTTCCCGCTCGAGCTGCTCTCTCGCGCGCGAATCGACCATCGCGTTGATCGAACTGGTGATCGCACCGAAGACCCCGCGCTGCACGGGAAGCCGGTAGGCGAAATCTGTCTGCAGCCGTTCGAGCCCATGGCGGATCGCGGCGATGCGCGCGCGCATGCGGAGCGACATGAGAAAGACGATGAACAGAGTGACGAGCGAAAGCACGATGCCGTAGTTCAGCCATCGGGCGAGAACACTCGACGGGAGTTCGCGTTCGACATGGATGCGAGCCCACACGGCGCCGACGGTGACCCCGTCCTCCACCAGCGGCTCGGTGGCCAGCGGGAATGTTGCGAAATCGAACTCGTGGTACTCCACGAGCGCACGGGATTGACGAACCGTGGCGATCAGCTGTTCACGAATGATGGGATACGATCGGGGGGCAGGACCATATGCCGGAGCGGGGGGCGTCGATGTGGGCCACGAGTAGCCGAGCAATTCGTCCACGTGAGCAAAGTAGAATCCGCCTTCCATGCCGATGATCGTTGAGACGGCACCTTCGACGATCGAGGCGAGCAGCGTGTCGAGCGCACGCGATTCTTCCTTCGTGAGATTTTCTTTGCGGAAGAGACCGATGGACGAAAGGCTATCAAGGACCGGACGGGAAGCGTTAGCGATCCGTTGGACGGTCTGTTTTGTGAGTTCCGTGTTGGTCTCGACGATCGTTTCGGTCCAGTGATCGAGCTGATAGCTCGCGACCAGAAACACCCCTGCAACGATGACAAGGGAGGCGAGGATCGTCAGGAAGACCCGTGAAGTCAGAATGTGCATGATTCCTTCGCTAGTCATTGCGCCCCATTCATGTTCGAGTCATCTTTTGTGCCAGTCGGATGGAGAATGATTTGGTGCAGATTCCACTCGAAATGGGAGTCCGGGCGAAGAATGCACATGGTCTGGTGGGCGAAAACGGCCCACCCTTTGATGAATATAGCGATTCGAACGAGAAAACAGTAGAGAAAGGCGGCATATTAGTTGCGCAAATGACTGGATTGAGGAGGAATCCCGAAAGCTGGTGAGAACGATCATCTGTCACATATGGTTCATTCCCTTGCTAATCACCCTCGCGTTTTCTGGCGCACTGGGGCAGGAGCTTGAAGCCGAGGGGGCACGGTCGAGCGTATTCATTGACTTTCATCCGGGGGATCTTCCGCTGATCATTTCGGTTCCCCATGGAGGATACGAACAGCCGGAAGGAGTTCCTGATCGGACGATGGGGACGAAGGGGCATCACGACGTCCAGACGCTTGAAATGGGGAACGACATCTCGAAGTTCTGCTTCGAACGGACGGGACGCCGACCGTATCTGATCATCAACCGGCTCCATCGTTCGAAGCTTGATGCGAATCGGGAACAGTTCGACGCCGCTCAGGACGATCCTTCCATGATGGCAGCATGGGAAGCGTACCATCAGTACATTGATTCAGCGAAGACCGCAGTCGCCCGACGCTTCGGTGCCGGACTCTACATCGATCTGCACGGACATCGCCATGCGATTCAGCGCACCGAGATCGGGTATCTCCTTGTGGCTTCCGATTTGGTTCTCGCCGATGACTCGCTCAACGCTCTCGAATTCGTTTCGAAGAGCAGTCTTCGTTCGCTGGCGTATCGTTCCCCGTTGCCGTTTGCTGGCTTGATCCGCGGTGACTCGAGCTTCGGGGGCATTCTCGAGCGCGATGGCTATCCCGCAGTTCCGAGTCCGAACAATCCAGATCCCGGCGGCAAGCCCTTCTTCTCCGGAGGGTACAACTTGGAACGCCATGGTTCTCGCGACGGCGGAATGATCGACGGACTTCAGGTCGAAGCGCCGCTCTCCGTGAGGGAGTCGGAAGCAGAACGGATCGCATACGCGAAAGCATTGACACGAACCATGCTCTGGTTTCTGGACTATCACTATAATGCCAATGATGGGCATGCAGAGTAGACGAAGTGCGTTGATATGCTTCATCTGATCCCGGAGTCCCAATGAAGAGATTGATCCTTGTGCTGATGATGGTCCCTGCCGGATTTCTCTGGGCGCAGGCGGTTGTCCGTGGAGACCTCGTCGAGCTCGGCCAGCAGATCCGTAACAGCATGCCGGAATCGGGTTCGAACGGATTCGTTGTTCCCGTCGACTCGCAGATGGTCGCCTTCCAGAATGTGATCGCCATGATCGGCCAGGACAATTACGCGAGCGTTGCGGCGATGCTGAGTCCATACGGCTATGAATGGATCTCGTTCATCGACACGGTTGTTGCGGAATCGCTGATCGTCGTGCGTGAACTCAATCCCATTCAGCGGGGATGGGGAACGTATATCCGCAATCCTCGAAGCACCAATGACCTCGCGATGGAGATTCCGCATCCAATCTTCGATACGAACACATGGAAGTTGGGAATTCGAGCGTACCTTCGCATGCGTGCCCGATGGTGCCAAATGGCGGGGACACACCGCTACGCGAACACAGACTCCTCGTCTGACGTGGCGCACCGCACGCGGACGGTCTTTCACGCCGTGCATAAGACCATTTCAGCGTTCCGAGCGATCCAGGTCCATGGATTCAACAAGGCGGCCAATCCCAATTACGCGAGCTATGCGGACGTCATTATCAGCAATGGCACGACGAATCCACCTGCTGAATTGACCACGCTTGAATCGAATTATGAATCCCGGGAGATGACGGCGACCGTCTTCAGCATAGCGACGTATAACGAGTCGTGGCGGCTTGGAGCAACGTCGAATGTTCAGGGGCAATGGTCCAACGCGAATGGAAAGAAGTTCGTTCACATCGAGCATGACTACCCCATTCGAACAACCGACTCCAAGCTGCTGCAGGCGGTCGAGGCGATGAATGCGGTCTTTGGCGCGCCAACCGACGTGGCTGAGGATGCACATGTTCCTCGAACGGCCGGGCTTGGGCAGAACTATCCGAATCCGTTCAATCCGGGGACAGTAATCAGTTTCCAGTCATCAGTGGTCAGTAGAGTGGAACTGCGAGTCTTCGATGTCTTGGGGCGCGAAGTAGCAGTACTGGTGAACGCAGAACTGATGCCGGGGCGGCATGAGGTGCGGTGGGATGCGTCCGAAATGCCTAGCGGGATCTACTTCTACACGATGACGTCGGGCGAAGTGCGTCTCACGCGGCGAATGATTCTTCTCAAGTAGGGATTCATGAAGCGACGGAAGTGTTTCGTGCACATCGGATGGTGCGGAATTCTGCTCGTCCTGGTCAGCGGCGTAGCCGTGGCCATGCCCTCGGGTGAACAGGAGCAACGACTTGCAGCCCTGCGCGGGAAGGATTCCATCACCGTCCTTGTGATCGATTCCGGTCTTGGCGGTCTTTCGGTGAGCGCGGACATCGATCATCGTGCACGGCGTACTTCATGCTACCGTTCGATCGACCTGGTCTTCGCCAACGCGCTTCCCGACGCCGCACGAGGATATAACACGATGCCGTCGATGAACGAAAAGGCGGCGGTGTTCTCTGAGGCCTTGCGCGGGATGGTCGCGAAGATCCATCCGGACGCGATCCTGATCGCATGCAACACGCTCTCGGTCGTGTATCCGCATACGGCATTCGCGCGGACGGCTGATATCCCAGTCGTCGGCATTGTGGACATCGGCGTGAAGTTCATGGCAGAACGCCTTCGCCAGGAGAAGGACGCAACCATCGTTCTATTCGGAACAGAGACGACCATTGGTGAAGACTCGCATCGCGCCGGCCTCCGTGCAGAGGGTCTTGCCGAAGACCGAATGACGGTGCAGGCGTGTCCCGACTTGGCCGGAGAGATCCAGAGCGATCCGGATGGCGACGTCGCGAAGACGATGATCGATCTGTATGTGGCAGAAGCGGCAGGGGCGATGTTACGCAAGACCATGAAAACGCTCGTCGGGCTTTGTTGTACACACTATGGATATGTCGCCGACCGTTTCGCTGAGGCGATGCGGTCCTCGACCGGAAGCGATGTGGAGATCCTCGATCCGAATGAGCGAATGGCGGATGTCCTCTTTCCCGCGGGATGCGGGGCGCGGTTCTCGACCGCGAAGGTGACACAACGCGTGCTCTCGAAAGTGAAGTTTTCGGATGCAGAGATCACAGCGATCGCGCGGCTTGTTGAAGCGAAATCATGCGGCAGTGCGAACGCACTTCGAATGTATGAACACACGCCAGATCTGTTTGGCATCAAGAACGGTCCATAATTCCTGAACCCCATGAAACCCATCCATCGACTTTCCTTTGTTGGGCTCATCGTCGCGGCATCCGTTGCGGCCATGCTCATCTCTTGTAATGTGCTGGAGTTGGACGAAGGACCCGGAAACCTCTTCCAGCCCGCGGGAGGATACTTCTACTTCCTCGACCGTGCCTCCGTTTCCATCATCCAGTTCGACGCGCAGATGCGCGAGCTGCGTCGTTGGGATCCCCGGCCGATCACAAACGATGAGAGCCTGCAAGGGATCGCGTTCGATGGGACGTACCTCTGGGTCTCCGTCGCGGGCAACGCTGACCGGATCTATCAACTGGACGCGGGAGGAGATTCGATCGTTGCGGTCAACGTGTTCGATGCTCCTCCGAGCAGGCAGGGGACGACGCGCGACCTCGCATGGGATGGTTCGAGTCTGTGGAGCCTGAACAGCGGATCGTCCACCTACCAAACGCCGCCGACGCTGTACAAGCTCAATCCTGCAGACGGTTCGATCCTGGCCCAGTTCGTGCTCCCGTCTCCAGAACCGCGCGGTCTGACATACGTCGGACCCAATGGCGATGCGTACGGTCGCGGCGCAGAGGTCGGACTCTATTATACAGATGTCACGACGAACCGAATCTACAAATTCCGGACTGAACGCTCGCAATTCGATACTGCGTTCGCCGCGCCGATCCCTCCGCGGGGAACTTCCTACATCTATCCGGTCGGCATTACGTTCGATGGCAAGAATTTCTGGGTAGTGAACAGCAGCAACACAGCAGACCATTTGCACAAGCTTTCCTACAACGGCAGAGAAGAACAGCGTCTGGATCTTCCGTTCGGTCAGCCGGGGCCGATCGCTTGGACATCACAGGATGTGCGAACGGCCATCCCCTTGACCCTCACGGCGATCGTCCCGAATTCGGCGATGCGCGGCGTCAATGTTCAAGTGGACATGTACGGCACAGGATTCCGTCCCGGCCCCTCCCTTGCTGTCGATTTCGGAGCGGGGATCTCGACGATCGCGACTCAGTTCTTGACCGCAGGTCAATTGCGCTGCGACATCAGCGTCGCCAGCGATGCCGAATACGCGAAACGGAATGTCACCCTGACCAACGGCGATGGGCGTGTGCTTATCGCGGATACGGCGTTCGCGGTGACACCGGTGCCGCCGCTCGCCGGACATCTGTATCTTGCCGACCAGCAGAGCGGCGGGTATGTGATCCACAAGATACGTGCGGCGGATACGTTGCTCGTCAAATCGTGGCCGACGACGAGTGTGTCCTCCGGAAGCCCGCAGGGCATCGCATTCGACGGAACGAATCTCTGGCTCTGCGCATCGGGAACGGACAAGCGATTGTACAAGCTAGACACCACCGGAACCCTCACAGCGCTCAACGTGCTCTCCACGCCGCCGACTGCAGGAACCCTGCGCGGCATCGTTTGGGATTCCGGATCGCTCTGGCTGGCGGTGAGCGGAAGCGGGAGTGCAAGAATCTACAAACTGAATCCGACGACCGGAGCCATCCTGGATTCTGTCAACACGCCGGGAGCCGAGCCGCGTGGAATTGCGATCGTCGCGGGAACTCTCTACTGCAACGACACATCCCTCGACAGTGTGTTCGCATACAATCCCGCCAACGCAACGTGGGCAGGCGTGTTCGCGACGCCGACGCCTCCGGGCGGAACAACATCCAACCGATTTGCGACCGGGCTCACGTGGGACGGAAGCAATTTCTGGATCGCGAATAGCACGGGCAACTTCGACCATGTATTTCGGATGACGCCGACAGGGATCGTGCTCCAATATTTCTCTGGTCCGAATATCGGGAATGCACAGCTTACCGGACTTGTCTACACACCAAATTGAGTGCACACATGAACCGCGATAAGGTCACCACACGCCGCTTCGTCTTCCTTCTGATCGCATGGCTGATCGGACCGACACTGGCATCGGCGCAGTTCTCGATGGAAGGGGACTTCCGCGTCCGATGGTACAGCGATTCGTTTCAGGAGGCGGCGGACAGCCGGGCAAAAGAGAACTACATGCGCTATCTTGCGCGCATCCGGGCGAAGACGAAGGCGGGCGAGAATACCGTTTTTGCGACGGAATTGATCTCCCTCATTGACAACCCCGGTCAACCGGTTCGCAACATCGCCGGAACGGGGCCGATGCGATTCGGCATCAGTCAACTGTACGCTGAGATCACCGAGCCTGACTTTTTCTTCTTCGACGTCGTACGCATGCGGCTTGGCCGCCAGCAATTTCCCATCGGGAATGGCCTCTCATGGGGTGAATCCTACTACATGCTGAACAAGTTCGACGGTCTGCGTCTCGACTTCCTCTACGATCCTTTCACCTTGTCGCTATTCGGCGCTATCACCGGTCAAAATCTGAGTCCCAGCGGTTTGTATCCCGATCCGGGCTCGGATCAGATTTATGCGGCGCGAATAGGTACGATGATCATGAACCAGAGCGTGATGGCCTATGGCATCCTCCAGCGTCCGCGAGGGACGTACAACGACACGTACGTCGCGGGCGTGGGAGCGAACGGCGAGGTGGCATTCAAGGATCTGACCTACTTTGCCGAAGGAGCGTATCAGCAGTTCAAGCAGCCGCCGGGATTCCCTGAAAAAGGCGGGATCGGATACATGGCCGGGATCAGTTATCGTTGGGGGATGGGGCCGTTCCGCTCGATCAAGGTGGAGACCCGCTACGCGGCGTATGAAGGGGACGACGCGTCCACGACGAACATCGAGCAGTTCAGTCCGCCGCATCCGAGCTGGTACTGGGGATCACGCGCAGGCTATGTGGACGGCGAGATCGGCGGGGATTATCCGCACAACTCTCTCGTTGCGGAAGGAAGCCGCATTTGGTACACGCGTTTCTACGTCATCCCGCGCGCGTTGCCGAAGATACGGTTCCAGGTTCAATATGTGAAGGTGGGGGAATACGTCGACAACGACGGGATCAACAGCATGGACGACGAGGTTTCCGCGCGCATCTACTATGCGCTGTCGACGCAGTCCCAGCTGCAGCTCCGGTTCTCCCGCGTCATGCCGAACGATGCGGACCGTGATCTGGACGGGGGCGGGTCCATCACCTCCAGTGAGGACCGGATCTCCATCAACAGCCTGATGCTCGAATGGCAGCTTTCATTCTAACGCGAATCCCCATGATCAAAGAACGGTTGACGATCGCATTCCTGTCCCTTGTGTTGGTGTTCGGGGTCGGCGTCCTCGCGGCGCAAGAGACACAGTGGGGTACGGGACGGTTCGTTGAGTACATCCCCGGCACTCTCCCCATCGTCATTTCTGCGCCGCATGGTGGACTTGAGACGCCGAAGCTTCTCCCCGACCGGCCTCGCGGCGTGTTCTACACAGACCTCGGGACGCTGGAGCTTGCCCGGATGATCTCGGATGAGATGCACGCGCGAACGGGGAATCGCCCGCATGTGATCATCAACCGTCTCAAGCGGCGCAAGCTGGACCCGAACCGCGATATCGGAGAGGCGGCGCAGGGGACTCCGCTCACGGAGACGGCGTGGAGAGAGTATCACGGATTCATCGACTCTGCGCGTGCAGCGGTTTCGGCGACATTCGGGACCGGACTCTATATTGATCTCCACGGACACGCGAACAAGCTCCCGCGCGTGGAACTCGGATACAATCTCACATCGGATGATCTGGCGAACGACGACGCGGTGTTGGACGATATCCCGTACCCGGATGTCTCCTCGCTGTGGCATCTGATCCGTCTCAAGGGAACAGCACATTCCCGTCTCTTGCGCGACAGCATCGGATTCGGCGCGCTGTTGACGAAGCGCGGGATCGCCGCGACGCCGTCTCCCGAAGACCCCAAGCCGAATGATCAGACCTTCTATGCGGGCGGGTATTCCACGCGCCGGCACACCGCCGATGACGGGCTCAACATCTTCGGATTCCAGATCGAGCTGCCGGAGACGGTGCGGACGACGCAAGAGGCGCGTGAAGAGCTGGCGCCGAAGCTTGCCGATGCGATCCTGGAGTTCCTTGCCTTGAACACGCCGGAATTGTTGCGGATCGACCATGCAAATTGAACTGATCATCCTCCTTGCCATGCTCGCAACCTTCGCCGGAAGCGTCTTTTGGTGGAAGCTCCCGTCCGGCGTCGCGCTCGGGCTCGCGTCCGTCGTGGGGGCGTTGATCGGTGGGTACGGCATCCCGGTGCGCCATCTGGTTGAAGGGTCCTTTGGGTACCTCGACGCCGTTCTGATCATCGCAACCGCCATGATCTTCATGAAGGTCATCGAAGCAACCGGCGCGCTGAGCACCATCAGCTACGGGATGATCCACGTCCTCCATCGTTCGCCGACGATGCTGATGATCGTGATGGTCTTCTTCGTAATGTTCCCCGGGATGCTGACGGGTCTCTCTTCCGCGTGCATCCTCACCACCGGAGCGCTGGTCACTCCAGCCTTGCTGGCGATGGGGATCCCGGCGGTCGCCGTCGGTTCGTTCATCGCCATGGCTGCCGTGTTCGGGATGATTGCTCCCCCCATCAACATCCCGGTGATGATCATCGGCGGCGGGGTGGATATGCCGTTCATTGGCTTCGAGATTCCGCTGCTCATTCTGACGGTCCCGCTGGCGATCGGCATGGCGGTGTATTTCCGGCTCCGCTATGTCCACGCGATCGACCGCGATGCGGTGCTCGCGAAGCTCCCGGCCCCGGTTCATGGCAAACACGGTGTCAAGCTCTTCATCCCGATCGCGGTTGTCGTCGGGTTGATGGCCGCCATTCGATTGATTCCGCAGTATGTTCCCGATATCGGCATGCCGCTCATCTTCATGCTCGGCGCACTTTCGGGTTTCGGAACCGGGGAACGATTCAAGCCGCTTGATGTTGCGGGTGCAGCGATCCGCGGTGCGTTGCCCGTGATGGGGATCCTGGTCGGCGTCGGCATGTTCGTGCAAATGATGACGTTGACCGGTACGCGCGGGATGATCGCAGTCTCTGCGTTGCAGTTGCCGCCTTCGCTGTTGTATGCGGGAATCGCGCTGATGATGCCGGCGTTCGGTTCTGCCTATGCCGCTTCGTCCGTGCTGGGCGTTCCGCTCGTATATGTCTTCCTCGGCCGCAGCGAGATTCTGGTCACGTCGGCACTCTCCCTGATCGCCGGCGTGGGCGATCTGATGCCGCCCCCGGCCTTGCTGTGTGTGTTCGCCGCGCAGCTCGTCGGTGAGAAGAACCACTATCGAATTCTGAAGGAAAGCTTGCCGATCGCGCTCGCCGCGGTTGTGTGGGGCGTGTTGATGATCATCTTTGCGTCCGAGATCGAGGCGCTTGTTCCGAAAGGATTCACGTACTGATGCTCTATTGGATCTATGTCGTCATCGCGGGCATTGTGCTCGCGCTCGTGTTCCGGGAACTCGTTCGGGAGCGACAGTGGCGGCTCCAACTGGCGCTTGCCATCATCGTCATTCCGCTCTTGCTCAGGATCCTCCAGGTGAAATGAAGACCATGCAACGACATCATTGGACGGCGATCGGATTTCTGTTCGGCGCGCTGATACTCGCGGGGATCGCAGCTCGCGACTTTCTCCGCATGCGGACGCCGGATCTCATCATTCCATCGGACGGACTCTCACGCACGGGACTTCTGAGCGAGTATGCACCGGACCTTGCGGGAACGAACGGCGACACACCGTACTATCTGTATGACAGCAGGAATCCCGGTCCGACGATGCTCGTTCTCGGCGGGACGCATCCCAACGAGCCGGCGGGATTCATTGCCACGGTCGTGATGGTCGAGAATTTGCGCGTCGCTCAGGGCCGAGTGTTTGTGATCCCCCAAGCGTGTCTCAGCGGGTTCTCTGCAACGGAACCGCTCGAAGGATATCCGGAGCGATTCAGCGTCCCCACGAGCAGCGGCGAACGGATCTTCCGATTCGGGTCGCGCGGGGCGAACCCTCTCGATCATTGGCCGGATCCGTTGGTCTATTTGCACCGGCCTTCGGGTCAGCAGTTGTCGGGGAATGAAACGCGGAATCTCAATCGCTCCTATCCGGGGCGTTCGGACGGTTCGATCATGGAACGGGTCGCGAACGGGATCATGCGCTTGCTGGAAACCGAGCGAGTGACGCTGGCGTTCGACCTTCATGAGGCGGCACCGGAGATCCCGATCATCAATGCGATCGTTGTTCACGAGAAGGCGCGCGATCTGGGGGGAATGGCCGTGCTGAATCTCGAATTCGAGGGACTGCAATATGCGCTCGAGATCTCGCCGCAGAATTTCCGCGGACTGAGCCACCGGGAGTGGGGGGACGGACACGCGGTGCTTCCCATCCTGATGGAGACGAGCAATCCGATCCAGGGACGACTCCGCGGGCCGACGGACGTCGTTTTGATCCTTCGAGGCGTGGACATCCGGTATCAAACGGCATTGGAAGTCGGAAGGATGCGCATTTCGTACGATGCGGAAGGAGAATCGCTTGCCAAGCGCGTCGGCCGCCATCTTGCGGGCATTTCGGCGGTTGTATCCGCATACAACGAGATGTATCCCGATTCGCCGCTGATGTTAGAAGGTCTCCCCGCCTACACAGAACTCTTATCACAAGGCGTCGGCGCGTTCCTGAAACCGCCGCCGCCGGTACAACCATAGCGAACGAAAGGGAACGATCCATGAATATCATCATCCAACGAGCTGCAATCGTCCTGCTCGCACTCGTGATCATCGCGGGCATCGCACCGGCACAAGGGGGGAAGAAGTTTGAGACACCCGTCCTGGTCACCTCCGCCGGACAGAGCGCGGATGTCACTCTCGTCTCCATGCTGTTCAAGCGTGCGAATCTGGCTGCCAAACCTGCACCGCAGGCGAAGGCTGGCGACCTCGACAACGTCAAGACCCTCGTGGTCGTGCCGGGGTTCAGTTCGAAGGGATTGGGGGCTGCGGGGATCAGTCGCGAGGATGAGCTGAAGCGGATCAAGCAATTGCTCGAAGCGGCAGCGGCGAAGAAGATCCCGGTGTTGATGATGCACATTGGCGGCAAGCCGCGGCGCGGACAACAATCGGATGACTTCTGCAAGATGGCGGCGGAAGCGGCGAACCATCTCATCGTCGTCAAGCAGGGAGATGAGGACGGGTTCTTCAGCACCATCGCCAAGGACGCCAAGAAGCCGATCGACGTCGTTGACAAGATCGCCGATGCGGCCAAGCCGCTCGCAGCGCTCTTCCAGTGAATTGAATCGGCCACATAGACCAGTGGAGCATCATCATGAAGCACGCAGTCCGTTCTCTCATCGGTATTGTTGTTGCCCTTACTCTCCTCGCACGCCCTTCGGTCTCCCAAGAGCTGAGCATCGCTGGCAAGGGGGATGTCGCTGTCGGCACCAGAGGGATGGCCACGACGGCGCATCCGCTGGCCTCGCAAGCGGCGATCGAGATGCTGCAGCGAGGTGGAAACGCTGTCGATGCTGCCGTGGCAGCCGCATTCACCATTGGCGTCGTCGAACCAGATGGCTCAGGGATCGGCGGAGGCGGAGGGATGCTCCTCTACCTGGCGGCAGAGAAGAGGTCGGTCTATATCAATTATTATGTGCAGGCGTCCGCTCGCGTGAATGAGATCGGTTACAATC
>JBFYQI010000567.1:0-6151 GCA_041302875.1 Ignavibacteria bacterium | reverse complement strand
CGACGGGAATCTCTCCTACCCATCTGACGAATATCGTTCCCATGTCGCCGACGGTGACCGTGGTGTCGAATTCTGGATACTCACGGATCGAGAGATGCAGAACGTCTCCCTTTCGGATCGTGTAGGAAGTGAGGTCGAGCAGCATCAATTGTGTCGAGTCGGTACTGACGAAGCTGGCGGGCGATCTGAACGACTGGTTAATCAAGTCTTCCATGACGTGTTCATCGGACGATGGGCAGCCGACAAGCATCGGCAAGACTCCGAGGATGAAAATTCGTACATTCCGAGTGAGACGTTGAAGACCCAATTTCAAGAAGGGAACGGTCCCTGCAGGGCTCATGAATACTCATCCTCCACAGAACTTGGATCCAGCGGAACGCTGAATGTTCGCGCAGTTCCCCGTCATGTGCAATTAATCCGGTTGAAATGGTACATTATGAATACCTGTAATATAATCATTTTGTCAATTTGTGCCACTCGCCAGGAGTACGTTGCAGCAGTAGGACCATTTCGTGATGGCTTTCTCACTCAGAGTGCGGCGGCCAACCAGCAGGAATGTGCAGTCGTTCGGAAGGGAAACGCATGATACAGGCCAGACAATTGCCCATCAATGAGATCCTTGGTTTCTTCAAGCGCCGCTATCGCCTCATGGCGATTCCGGCTGTTGGCATCACGTTGCTTGCATTCATTGGGTCCTTTTTTGTGCCGCGGCAATATGAATCGTCCATCAAGATTCTCATTCAGCCCCCCGAGGTGCAGAATCCGTTGTCGAGCATGGGGAGCGTGATGGGGGGCACGTCGGAGGATCCTCTGCGTGCGTTTGAAGAGATCATCTTGAGTCAGCGATCCATTTCGATGTTGATCGACAGCCTCGACCTGAAATCCCAGGCAGCCACCGAAATCGGCCGGCGACAGCTGATGACGAAGCTTCAACGGAGCATCGTTCTTCGCGTTGAACCCAGGCAGTCGTTCACCATCACGTTCTATTCGGAGAACCCGCAATTGGCTTTCCGCGGTGCGGGGGCAATTGCCGCGATCTTCATCGAAACCGTATCAGGTGCGAAGAACAAACGGAACGAAATGACCGTGGACTTCTATCAACGGAAACTGGCAGATTTCAGAGGGAAGTTTGAAGATAGCCAACGCCAAATCGTTCGCGACTTCAAGAAGCGAGCAGGTGGGGCAGTGCCGACGTACAGCTATATCTATACGCGTCTCGATCAACTCGATGCCCAGATCGCGGTGGCCGAGCGAAAACTGGGATTGCTTGTGTCCTACACGACTACCGTTCGTGACAGGAGCGCGCTTCTTGCCACGGATACTGGGAAGCAAACGTTGTTCGAACTCCAACGCTCGGATGTCCCCTATGCGTCGGATCTCCGCGTTGCTCTTCTTGCATACGAAGAGGTGACCAGGCGATACACGCTTCAGCACCCGGAGGTTGTGAAGGCCGAGGCGAAGATCAACACTATTCTCGAGCGCGTACAGGTTGCGCTGGAAAACGAGATCACGATGCAACGCAATGACCTGGATGAACTTCGGAAGAAAAAAGCTGAAAGCGTGGACGAGCTGATGAATGCGACTGTTCTCGAAGGCGCCGCCGGTGACAAGGAGTCCAATTACTCAATCTATCAGAAGCTCTACAACGAATTGAAGATCAAATTGGAGGAGGCGCAAATTTCCTTGGCATTAGGAAGAAACTCGGGTGAACAGTATCTTGTCATCGACTCTCCCATCCTTCCGCTCTTCCCGTCCAAACCGAGCCGATTCATGATTGTCGCAGGAGCGCTTGCCGCAGGACTCGTGATTGGATTCCTGACCGCTCTGGTGTTGGAATTCCTCGATACGACGATCAGGAATCCCGAGATCATCACCGTCTACAAGAAGCCCATTATTGCATATCTTCCGGATGTCCGAATCCGAGTGGAGGATGAATGAGCAAGACAAGTTCGACCGCAGGTGAGCGGAGTGCTTCCAAGGGTCAACCAGCGTCGGAGGACATCCGCGCTGACCAAGAACCAATCGGCACCCAACCATCGGATTCTACGGAGGAACAGGTCCGCGGCGTGGTTCGCGTTCGAATGGAAGTTCGGCTGCATGATGAATTTCGCGGGATCGTGGACCCCTCAATCGTCGCTCCGGAGATCTACAACAACTTCGGCTTCTCCGACTTCCTCCGCGACAGGATAGACGGGAAACTCACCATCGGTGTGACCAGCGCCGGTGCGGCCGAGGGGAAATCCATGGTTGCTTCGAATCTCGCGGTCGCGATCGCTCTCGCAAGTCAGCGAGATGTCGTTTGCGTGGATGTGAACATCGCGCGGCCGAGGCTCCATCAGGTCTTTGGATTGCCGAACGAACCCGGATTGCTGGATGCACTCGATAGCTCACTCGTGCACGTCTACAAGAGCTCAGTAAGGAATCTGGCAGTCCTTCCGGTCGGAGACGCTTCGCGACACTCGCTGAGCATGATTCGTTTGACCACCGGAGCGGCAGAAGCTGAGGAACCACGCAGTGCTCTCGGCCTTGACCGCCTTCTCGAATTTCGGCGCATCCTATTCTCGCTCAAAGAAACCTTCGATGTGGTGATCGTTGACCTTCCTCCAGCGACTGACGCCACAATCCCGCCAGTGTTCCTGAACCAGCTCGATGGAGTGATCGTCGTGGTGGCGGAGAACAAGACGAGGAAAGAGGATATTGATCGAGTGATGGCGCATCTGAAAGAGGATCTCGTGATCGGGTTCGTTTACAATCGTGCATCTCGGAGCATGTGAATTCGCATGACCCTCTCCGTTCTCCTCTGTTGCATGATGGCGGCTGTATGGTACGGACGGCGGCGCGAAGCCATGTCGTGGCGGACAGCGGCGGTCGCCCTCATGCTCGCAGCGCTGCAGGTGGCAACCGCGGCCTTCTATCTGCTCACCATGTCAGAACCACCCACGTTCTAACCTATCCTGATCCTGACCGTGAGTCTCTCGTTGCGTTCCCTTCGATCCCTGGCATCCCTCATCGCCTCCGAGCATGCCATTCGACGCGCTGTAGTGCTCGCGATCGGCGCGGCGTATGCCTTGTTGAGCGCATATCTTGTGGTAGGACAGAATGGAAATCCAGTCATTTCAATTGGACTCACATTGGCGATTGTGGTCGCGTTGCTGACGGTGTACCGATTGGATTGGGGATTCTACATCCTCCTCGCCCTCGTCTACCTTTCTGACGGCTACGAGATCATCGGATTCGGAATTCCATCGATTTCAGATCGTTACTTAGTGACACTGAACGTGCTTTTCCGCGGAATGGGATTCGGAGTGCTTTCACTCTTCGAATGCCATTTGTTGTTCTTTGTTCTCGTCTGGATCGTCCAATCCGCGGTACGAAAGCACGAACGGGTCCAGCCTGTCCCGCTGGGCTGGGCCGTGTTTGCCTTCGCGGTGTGGTTGGTGACCGCCGCGATGATCGGACGTCAGACGGGAGGGGATTTCCAGATGGCGTTGTGGGAAATCCGTTCCATGATGTACTTTGCCGTGCTTTACTTCCTGACACCTCAAGTGCTTCGCAGCCGCCAACACGTGCGAACGGCAATCTGGATCCTCATCGGGGGCGTTGCCTACAAGGCTTGGGAGGCATTGATTCGATTCGGTCTGTTGGGGTTTTCGTTCAGCGGCCGTCGGACATTGACGAATCACGAGGACGCGTTGTTCTTCGTTCTCCTTCTCGTGCTGCTCGTGTCGTTCTTGATCCTGCATTCTCGAGATGCACAACTCAAGGTCTTGCGCTGGTTGATCCCGCTTGTGCTCTTCGGATTCTATCTCGCGAACCGGAGAGCGGCATATGCCGCTTTCGCCGCTGCGATCATTCTCCTGGTCATTCTCCTGGAGGGAGAGGAACGCCGGAACTTGGTTCGCATTCTCGGCGCGTTCGGGATCGTCTTTGCGTTATACCTGGTGCTCTTCTGGAATTCCTACGGTCGGCTTGCCGTGGTCGCATCGGCGGTCAAATCAGTCTACCTGAGCGCGACCGGGGGGTTGAAGGAAGTCAACACGGAGGACTATATGTCGACAATCGCGAGGGACCAGGAAAACTACAACCTGGCAGTGACATACAGGCTGTCGCCTCTGACTGGTATTGGGTTTGGCAAGAAGCACGAATGGGCTGTTCGCGTGTATGGGGCGTACGCCTTGAAAGGGTACCTCACCCACAATCAGATTCTCTGGCTTCTCACAAAGGCTGGTGCGATCGGGTTCTTCCTGTTCTTCGGCCTCGTCAATCTCATCGCAATGCGGGGAGGGGCGGTGTTTCGCAAACTCCGCGATCCGTACTACAAAGTCGTCTGCATCGTGGCGATCGTTGCCGTGTTTGGTCAAGTCGTCGTGTCGTATGTGGACATGCAATTGACGTATGCCCGCAACATGGTGAATATGGCGTTGTTGACCAGCTTGATCCCCATTGTGGAGCGCCTTGACAAGAAGAGCAGGATCTCCGATTCTCAGATGAGTTCCACTGAGTGACAGATGGAGGGACGAATGGACATCCGACGCGTACTCCGCATTTTCCAGGAACGAATGAGAAAGTATGGACTCTGGGCACACGTGCGGGGAGTTGCGTTCTCATGGAGGTTTGCCCGGCACGGAATCATTGTTGTCACCGGACCCGGACCGAATCCCCGTGTGATCAATCGTGGGGGTGCACTCATAGCGGAGAACTGCCAATTCTACAGTGGTATTCGGTTTGAGATCGGTACGGGGGCGGAAGTGCGCATTGGGAACGGGACATACATCAACTATTCCTCCGTGATCGTTGCGGAAAAGAGCGTGACCATCGGCCGGGATTGTCAAATCGCCTGGGATGTCGTCATCATGGACTCCGACCTGCACCCGGTGCCGGGGAAAGGGAAGGAGGATCTTCCCGTAGTGATCGAAGACCGCGTTTGGATTGGCTGTCGAAGCATCATTCTCAAAGGTGTTCGGATCGGCCGTGGAGCGATAATCGCCGCCGGCTCGGTCGTCACAAAGGATGTCCCGCCGTTCAGCATTGCGGCCGGTGTTCCGGCGAGGGTCATCCGCACGCGTGAAGACGAAGAAGCACGAAAGGAACAACTTGACCCATCAGGCATTGGCTGACAACCCCGGACGCCGGCAACAAAGACCAATCGCCCGAACGCGTATTCTCGGCGTGGACGTTCACGATGTGACAATTGAAGAGGCGCTTCAGCGTATTCAGGAGATGATCGAAGCGCGCACTCCCCATCACATTGTCACCGTCAACCCTGAGTTCGTCATGATTGCGCAGAAGCATGATGAGTTTCGGGATGTATTGAATCGGGCAGATCTGCAAGTTGCCGATGGAATCGGGATTGTCTGGGCATCAAGGGTCAACGGCAAGCGGATTCGCGGACGTGTGACGGGAGTCGATCTCGTCAACGCGTTCTCGCGTCTCGCCGGAGAGCAGCGGTATCGTCTCTATCTGCTGGGGGCGGCGCCTGGTGTGGCAGAGATCGCGGCGCGAATTCTCGCTGATCGACATCCAGGCCTGGTCATCGTGGGAACCTACTCGGGATCTCCCCGTCGGGAAGAGGAATCCCAGATTTGTGATCGAATTCGCCAGGCGCGTCCCGATGTCTTGTTGGTTGCGTTCGGAGCCCCGATGCAGGATATCTGGATTCGAAGAACGATGGATATCCTGAAGGTTCCGGTCTCGATCGGTGTCGGTGGCACGTTCGATTTCATCGCGGGAGTGCAGACCCGAGCACCAGGCTGGATGCGAGAACTTGGACTCGAGTGGCTCTACCGGCTTGTCCGCGAACCACGGAGATGGCGCAGAATGCTTCGCCTCCCACGCTTTGTCGCTGCAGTGATCGGGAGTCGAGTGCGGCTGAGGATTGGGCGTGCGAACAAATGACGGTCCGCGAAGTGTCTTTCTGGGGTACCCTGACCGACTTCGCTGCGAGACGCCGGAAAAGGAAGCGGGTCAATCGGGTGCCGAACACACTAAGAGAAGGCAGGACCATGAAGCGATGCTCGCTGGCGGACGTGTTGTTGGGTGTCATGGTATTCATCCACGTGGCGTCCCTCCACGCGTTGGCCCAGGGATCAGCGAGCTTGGAGCATTCAACCATCACGGCGGGATCGTCTTCGATTGTTGCGAATGGATTGCT
>JBFYQI010000554.1:0-7792 GCA_041302875.1 Ignavibacteria bacterium | reverse complement strand
GGCGATGAAGCACTATGTGCTCGTCTGCACATCGGATGTCCGCGAGAATTACCGGTTCGAGAATCGACGCGCCTTCATTGAACGCGCGGTGCGGATCGCTGACGGACGGCCGCTCGTGTTCAAACTGCATCCGAACGAACGGATCGAGCGGGCAAAACGAGAGATCGAACGCTGGGCTCCGGGGGCACAGGTCGTGACGCAAGGAAGCGCCGAGGAGTTGGTTGCGAATTGCGACGTGCTTATGACGAAATGGTCGTCAGTTGTCTACGTGGGGCTGGCGCTCGGGAAGGAGGTCTTTTCCGACTTCCCGTTGGACGATCTGAAGAAGTTGCTCCCCGTTCAGCATGGGCGCGCCGCGCGCAACATTGCGAACGTCTGCCGCACCATTCTCAACGACGGCGAGATCATCGAGGACGATTCCCTCATGGAGGTTGCCGCGTGACGTTGGCCGTTGTCATTCAAGCGCGGATGACCTCGACGCGTTTGCCGGGCAAGGTTCTGCTGCCGCTTGCGGGGGCTCCGCTGCTCCAGCGGATGATCGAACGCGTGCAGGCCGCTACGGTTCCCATGGAGCTCGTCGTTGCCACGACCGAGGACCCCTCGGATGACCCCATCGTCGAGTTGTGCCGCGCGCTCGACGTCCGCTGTTTCCGAGGGCATCCGACCGATCTTCTCGACCGGCATCTGCGGGCGGCGATGGACCTCAAGGCCGACAGCGTCGCCAAGATCCCGTCGGATTGTCCGCTGATCGATCCCTGTGTCATCGACCGCGTGATCGGATTCTGGGCGCGTTACCGGGCGCACTTCGACTACGTCAGCAATCTCCACCCGGCGACCTACCCGGACGGGAATGACGTGGAAGTGATGTCGATGGAGGCGTTGGCGACCGCGTGGCGTGAGGCACATCGCGACTACGAGCGTGAGCACACGACGCCGTTCTTGTGGGAACAGCCGGAGCGATTCCGGATCGCAAACATCGCGTGGGAAACCGGCATCGATCATTCCATGCGTCATCGATGGACGATCGACTACCCGGAGGATTACGAATTCATCAAGGCGGTCTACGACCAGCTCTGGCCGTCTCACGGCAAGACGTTCAACATGTACGACATTCTCGATCTTCTCGAACGCCGTCCTGACATCGCATCGATCAACGCCCGGTTCGTTGGCGTGAATTGGTACCGTCATTACGTCGGCACGTTGCGCACTATTCAGCCGCATGAGATGCGACCCGCTCCAACTCTTTGAACCAGGACGACACCATGTACACAGAACTCGAACGACTTGCGCTTCGCGTCAGGGAGCACATCATCCGGATGTCGACCGACGGCGGCTGTTTCATCGGTGCATCGCTTTCGTGCGCCGACCTGCTTGTTTATCTCTACGCTCGCGTCTTGAGTATCTCGCCATCGAGGGTCAACGATCTGGACCGGGACTACCTGTTGCTTTCCAAAGGCCACGATGTTCCCGCGCTCTACGGGACTCTTGCGGAACTCGGCTACATACCGCGTGAACGACTTCGCGCGCATCTTTCGGTTGACGATCATCTGTATTGGCATCCCAACCGCTCCATCCCCGGCGTGGAATTCCATTCCGGATCGCTTGGGCATCTCCTCGCTGTCGGCATTGGGATTGCGATGGATATCAGGCTCCGAGGTGGACGGAATCGTGTCTTTGTGATCCTCGGAGACGGAGAACTGAACGAGGGATCCGTCTGGGAATCGCTGCTCGTTGCAGCGGCAAAGGGTCTGAGCAATCTGGTCGTCGTGGTCGACCGGAATAGCTTCCAGGCGAATGTGGAGACGGAACAGCTGATCCCGCTCGAATCGCTCGAGGACAAATTCCGCGCGTTTCGATGGACCGTGAAGACCATCGACGGGCATCGGTTCGATGAACTCGAGCAGGCGTTCGCAAACCTGCAGGAGATGCAGGGGCCGCACGCCGTGATCGCTCGCACTGTTCGGGGCAAGGGATTGCCGAGCATCGAGCGGCGCGCCGATCGGTGGTTCGCGAACTTCACACATGACGAGATCGCACAACTCCTTGCAGAGCTGCATCAGGGTGATGCCGCCACGTTGACTTCTCAAACGATGATCGTTCGGTGACGAAATGAACAACGGTATTGCAACATCGGCAACGACTTATGAACAGATGCTGCTCGACCTTGCGCACGCGGATGACCGTCTCATGGTCCTGACGGCGGAGAACCGCGCCGCCATCCGGAATCTTCCGGAAAGGCTCGGCGACCGCTTCGTTGACGTCGGCATTTGCGAACAAACGATGGTCGGCCTCGCCGCAGGTTTGGCCCTTCGAGGGCGGATCCCGGTCGTCCATGCCCTCGCGACGTTTCTTACGCTCCGAGCGTTCGAGTTCATCCGCACCGACGTGGGGATCGGCAGACTGCCGGTCAAGCTGGTTGGTGCCGTTCCCGGTCTGTTGTCTGACGGAAACGGTCCCACGCACCAGGCGATCGAAGACATCGCCCTCATGCGCGGCATCCCCGCCATGCGGGTGTTCTGCCCCTCCGATGTTCAAGATCTGTTGCTTGCCCTTCCAGCGATCGTCCGTGACCCGTATCCCTGGTATATCCGATATAATGCCGCCGAACCGGCAGTGTCGCACACACCGTTCATGGTTGGCCGTGCGGAGATGTTCGGTCGCGGGACCGATGTCGCTCTCGTCACCTATGGGTTTCTCCTCCGGCATGTCATCGACGCCGCGACGCGACTCCGTGAGCAGGGGGTGAGCGTGCGGGTCATTCATGCCCGCACCATCAAGCCCGTCGATGGGGAGATGCTCCTCGCTGTTGCCGCTGATTGCCGGCTCATCGCCGTTGTCGAGGATCACTTCCGGATCGGGGGGCTGTTCTCAGTTGCTGCCGAGTTGTTCCAGGCCAATCGTATCGCCCCTCGCATGATCTCCATCTCGCTTGCCGATCGCTGGTTTCGGCCCGGCCGATTGAAGGAGGTCGTCGATCGCGAGGGATTCTCGGAGTTGCAGATCACGTCGCGCATTGAACGCGCCCTGGCGGTTCCAGAAGCGAGCGAGCTTCTCAATGAACACACTCCGGTCTTTGCACCGGCGATCCTGTAGGAGAATCACGATGCCCAATGGCGTGCACCAGAATGAACACGATCCCCGTATCGACGCTTCGGTCGCATTGCTGCGACGCAGCGAGGGGTTAATTCCGGCCTCTACGCAGACGCTTGCGAAGGGTCCCGGACAGTACGTGCGTGGCGTCGCTCCGCACTATCTCGTTCGGGGCAAAGGCGCACGCGTTTGGGACGTGGACGGGAACGAATACCTGGACTATCAGATGGGAATCGGCCCGCTCTCCCTTGGGTATGCGATGAAGGAGATCGATGACGCGATCAAGGCCCAGCTCGCGGACGGCATCACGTTCTCGATGATGCATCCGCTGGAAGTGGAGGTTGCCGAGCTCATCCGTGAGGTTGTTCCCGGCGTCGAAATGATACGCTACAGCAAATCGGGGGCGGATGTTACCAGCGCCGCCATCCGTCTTGCGCGCGCGTTCACCGGACGCGAGAAGGTGCTCTGCTGCGGATATCATGGATGGCATGACTGGTATGTCGGCGTCACCGATCGCAATCGGGGGATTCCGCAGGCAGTCCAGGATCTGTCCTTCACCTTTAACTACAACGATCTTGAGTCTGTGCGCGCAGCAATGGATGACCGGACTGCTGCGGTCATTCTCGAGCCTATGGTATTTGAGCATCCCGCTCCCGGGTTTCTGGAAGGCCTGCGTGATCTTTGTACGAAGAATGGAACGGTGCTGATCTTCGATGAGATGTGGACCGGATTCCGCCTGGCGGTTGGCGGAGCACAGGAGTTCTTCGGGGTGCAGGCGGACCTTGCATGCTTTTCCAAGGCGGTTGCAAACGGAATGCCGATCGGCATTCTCACAGGTCGGAAAGAGATCATGCAACTGTGCGAAAAGGATATCTTCTTTTTCACGACGTTCGGCGGAGAGGCGCTTTCCCTGGCTGCGGCGAAGGCCACAATCAACGTTCTGCGCACCCATCACGTCCCCGAACGGCTTCGGACACTGGGACAGTCAATGAAGGACGGCTACAATCATCTTGTGGCATCCTTGGGGATGGAGTACACCTCCTGCATCGGTATGCCGTGCCGTACGATGGTGCAATTCACGGCGAAGGGAGGGAATCCACTTGAACTCAAGTCGTTTGTTCAACAAGAACTTTTCCGATACGGCATCCTCTGGGGGGGCTTCCACAATCTTTCCTACTCTCACACGGAAGCAGACATCGACTACACTCTCAGCGCATACGCCGATATCCTTCCGAAACTAAACGCTGCCGCGAAACGAGGCACGGTCTCTCAGGAATTGCGCGGTGCGCCTGTTGAGCCGGTGTTCCGCCGTACGTCGAACTTCAATGTGAAACCTGTCGTCGCAGAGAAGCACTAGAATGACACCAACACCATTCTCGCTGGAAGGACGTGTGGCGATCGTGACCGGAGCGACCGGTCTGCTCGGCCGCCAGCATTGCAGGGCACTGGCGGATGCAGGCGCCCATGTGGTCGTTGCGGACATGGATGCGCGCCGCTGTGACGAAATCGTCGAGATGATTCATCAGCAACAACTCCCCCGCGCTTTGGCCGTGACGATCGACGTGACAGACGGACGCTCTCTCCACGGTGCAGCGCGAACGATCATGGAGTCGCTTGGTCGGATCGATATTCTCGTCAACAATGCAGCCGTGAACGATGCCGTCGAGGGTCCCAAGCAGGGAGAGAATTCGCGGTTTGAGCAGTTCCCGCTTGAACTCTGGAAGAAGTCTCTCGACGTGAACGTCACCGGGACGTTCCTGTGCTGTCAGGTGTTCGGACGGCACATGATGGATGCGCAGCACGGGAGCATCATCAACATCGCTTCGACATACGGACTTGTGGCCCCCGACCAATCGCTCTATCGTCGTCCGGACGGGACGCAAGAATTCTTCAAGGGACCGGCGTATCCGACGACGAAGGGGGCCGTTCTTGCCTTCACCCGCTTCCTTGCTGCCTACTGGGGGGGAATGGGCGTGCGCGTGAATGCACTCTCACCCGGCGGAGTGCAGAATGGGCAGGATGACTATTTTATCGCCCAGTACAGCAAGCGCACGCCGTTGGCGCGCATGGCAGAACCGTCGGACTATCGCGGAGCGCTCGTGTTTTTGGCAAGCGATGCGTCATCGTACATGACAGGGGCCAATCTTGTCGTCGATGGAGGATGGACCATATGGTAGAGAAGAAAGCCCACGTGAATGATGGGGAACTTCGTCGTCGGGCACGTGCTGTCAAGCTGGTTCTGTCAGACAATGATGGAGTGCTCACGGACAACGGAGTCTACTACACCGAATCGGGAGAGGCGATGAAGCGCTTTTCCCTTCGGGACGGCATGGGGGTGCAACGACTTCGCGAGGCGGGGATCGAAACGGGCATTGTGAGCGGGGAGGCGTCGGGAAGCATCAGAAGGCGAGCGGAGAAGCTTCGCCTGATCCACTGCTATCTCGGCGTGCGAGACAAAGAGGCCGTGTTGTCCGAGATCCTTTCGCAGGCACAACTCACGGCGGGTCAGATCGCATACATCGGTGACGACGTGAACGACCTAGGCATCATCCGGGCGATCCGGGATCATGGGTTGACGGCTTGTCCCTCCGATGCCATGCCAGTCGTTCAGCGGGAGGTCCATTACCTGTCGACCGTTCAGGGCGGACATGGAGCCTTTCGCGATTTTGCGGAATGGATCCTCTCCTTGCGAACGGACCGCACAACAACCCAGGTTCCAACCCCATTGGCTCTTCATCAACCGGAGGAAACGAGATGACAACGATCCTGCGTAGTGCCCCTATGCCCCGTCACATCACGCCCCGTGTCGCGCTCCGCAATCGCTGGGTGGGAGATGGTGAACCGGTCTTCATCATTGCAGAGATCGGGATCAATCACAACGGATCGGTCGAGATCGCGAAGAAGCTCATTGACGGAGCGTCGCTCGCCGGAGCGGACGCAGTCAAGTTTCAGAAGCGAACGCCGGAACAGTGTGTGCCTCGCGACCAATGGGATATTGAGCGGGATACGCCCTGGGGACGGATGAAATACATCGAATACCGTCACAAGGTGGAATTGACGGAGCGCGAATACGCCGCCATCGACCGGCATTGCCGGGAGCGCGGCATCCTCTGGTTTGCCTCTTGCTGGGATGAGGAAGCGGTGGATTTCATGGAAAAGTTCGATCCTCCGTGCTACAAGGTTGCCTCTGCCTCATTGACGGATGTCGATCTGCTCATGAAGAAGAAGAACACCGGCCGTCCGCTTATCTTGTCGTCTGGCATGTCGACAATGGAGGAGATCGAAGCCGCGATGGATCTTGTCGGCGTTGACGACGTGTTGCTCGCACACGCGACATCCACATATCCATGCCCCTCCTCCGAACTGAACCTTCGGATGATCCAGACATTGAAGCGGAGATTCCCGGAGATTCCCATCGGCTATTCAGGGCACGAGACCGGTCTGGCAACGACATGGGCGGCGGTGACGCTTGGCGCGACATTCATCGAACGGCATATCACGCTTGATCGGGCGATGTGGGGCAGCGATCAGGCTGCGTCAGTGGAAGTGGGAGGATTCATGCGCTTGGTGGCAAACGTGCGTGAGATCGAGCGGGCGATGGGCGACGGCGTCAAACATGTGTACCCGAGCGAGATCAAGCAACGAGAAAAGCTTCGACGTGTTCGAACAGAGAGCACTTCTGAATCGATCGTGGTGAACGCCGGAGTGTAGCGGAAATGTCGCTTGAGGTCTTGTCCCCAGCTATCGTTGTCACAAGTGCGGCCATCATCATCCTGCTTGAGAGACGATTCCCGTACACGCCCGGGCAGCCTTTTCTCAGGGACGGATTCTGGTACGACCTGACCTTGTATGCGTTGGCGCAAAGCTACGTCCTCAGTTGGGTCATCTATGGGATGATCCATTTTGTCGACGAGGCAACGGGGCTCACGCGTCTGCAATTGGTTTCCGCATGGCCGATCTGGGTGCAATTCCTGTTCTTCCTGGTGACGCACGATCTGTACATCTATCTGTTCCATCGCTGGCAGCATCACAACAAGTATCTCTGGCGGATCCACGAAGCGCACCACTCCGTTCGCGGCGTCGACTGGCTGGCGGGAGCGCGGTCTCATTCGCTGGAGATCCTCATCAATCAAACGGTGGAATTTGCGCCGATCGTTCTACTGGGGGCCGCTCCTGAGGTCGCGCTCCTGAAAGGGATCGTGGATGCGGTTTGGGGCATGTACATTCATTCGAACATTGATGTCCGGACCGGGCCGCTGCAATTTGTGGTCAACGGCCCGGAGATGCATCGGTGGCACCACGCGATCGAGATCACCTCGGGGGGGATCAACTTCGGGACGAAGTTTGCACTCTGGGACTGGTTGTTTGGTACCGCCCACCTTCCGAGACCGACGAAACCCCGTGGATTTGGCCTCAACGATCCGAATTACCCGAAAGGATACTTCGCACAACACGTGTACGCCTTCCGGCGCTTTGATGAAGAGGGGTCTCAATCGAGTGACATCGCTTCCGTCTCACCCGTTCCACTGATGACTTCTGTCGAGCAACGCGGGAGTGATTCCAGAAACAATCTGCCATAGCTCTTCCGCACGATCCGCGAGTCGAGGATCGTCACGATCCCCGTATCATCACTTCTCCGGATCAATCGTCCCACGCCCTGCCGCAGCTTCAGCACCGCCTCTGGTAATGAATAACTGAAGAA
>JBFYQI010000539.1:0-2650 GCA_041302875.1 Ignavibacteria bacterium | reverse complement strand
CAGAGCATACCGCCGAGACCCATGACCTTCATGGATGTCGTCACCGTGCGCAGCGTGAGCCAGCCTGCCGTGAGTCCCGATGCCCGGTGGATGGCGTACACCTTGACGACGCCGGACTGGCAGGCGGGCAAGAGCTTTTCCGATATCTACCTCGTTCCGCTCGCGGGAGGGGATGCCAAGGCGCGACGCATGACCTTCACCAAGGAGAAGAATGAATCTTCCCCCCAATGGTCCCGCGACAGCCGCGGCGTTGCATTTCTCTCAAACCGCGAAGCGCCCGAGGGCAAGCCTGCGCAGAACCAACTGTACTATCTCCGGATCGACGGCGGCGAGGCACTGCGAATCTCTGAGGGGAAGGAAGGAGTCCACTCATTCGCATTCAGCAAGGAGGGAACCTGGCTCGCGTTTTCCTCCGGGAAGGAAGACGACCGCCAGATCTGGATCGTGCCGGTGAGCGGTCTCGGAATCGACAAGCCAACGAAGCTGACATCGCACAAGGCCTCCATCGAATCGTGGCAGTTTTCCCCCGACGGAACATCGATCTATTTCGTCTCTGCAGACAGCGCCGATGCACCCAACCGCGAGCGGAAGGAGAAGAAATTCGACGTCCGGATCCGCAACGAAGTCACACCCCTGCAGCGCCTCTGGCGCGTTGATTGCACGACGAAGGCGACGGAGAGCCTCACCCCAGACGCTCCGTTTGCAGTGGAAGGAGTATCGATCTCCGACGACGGAACCTGGATCGGATTCCGCGGCATACCCGACGATCGCACCATCCGCAACACGACGGACGAAAGCACCTTCGGCGACCTCTATCTCATCCATGTTCCCACCGGTGCGATGGAGCGACTCACCAACAACGCCGACACCGAAGAAGGGGGAATCGTCTTTTCTCCCGATAGCAAGCTTCTGGCATTCTCCGCCGCGGATGATTTTGCATTCTTCCGGAACGAGCGAATCTATGTTCGGCCTGTTTCAGACTCGTCCGCCCCGCTGCGAAAGCTCGGCGCCGACTTTGACGGCGATCTCCATATCGCGTTCTGGTCATCGGACAGCAGGACGTTCTACTGCAACGCGGGGGTGAGGGCAACGAACCAGCTTCTTTCCGTCTCGGTGTCCACGGGCAAGACCTCCCAGCTGACCCATGATGAGGCAAGCACCCAGATCTCGTACGACAGGCACGCGAAGGTCTTCACCGCATCGTATTCCAATCCGACCACCCCGCGCAACTTCTATCATATCCCCGCGCTCGCCCGCATACGAGATCGAGGCTCCTGGATCCGGTTGACTGACTCGAATCCGCAGGTGGACAGTCTCAAACTCGGAACAACGGAAGCGTATCGGTGGACATCAACGGATGGTGCGGAGGTCGAGGGCGTTCTCGTCAAACCGATCGATTACATCCCGGGCAAACGCTATCCCCTCATTGTGCAAATCCACGGAGGTCCGGCAGGTGCGGAAGTGTTGAGCTTCAATGCCAATTGCTACTACTATCCCCACGTCTTCGCGGGGGCCGGATACGTTTGTCTGCTCCCGAACTATCGCGGCTCATCGAACTACGGCGAACGCCACAAGCTGCAGATCGCTGGTGATTACTTCCGGCAAGGATATGACGATATCATGAGCGGCGTGGATGCGCTCATCCGAGCAGGGATCGTGGACAGCGCGGCGCTCGGATGCATGGGCTGGAGCGCCGGGGGGCACTGGTCGAACTGGATCCTCACCCATACGAATCGCTTCAAAGCCATTTCTTCCGGCGCAGGGGCAATGAATTGGATTTCCATGTATGCACAGACCGACGTTCAACGCGTTCGCGAATTCTATTTTGGCGGAACGCCCTACGACCGCTTTGAACATTACTGGGATGTCTCACCACTCAAGCACATCGCAAACGCCAAGACCCCGACGCTGATCCATGTCGTGGATGGAGACCCGCGCGTTCCCCGGCCGCAGAGTGATGAGTTGTACATGGCCCTCCGCAAGCACAGCGTTCCGACGGAGTACTTCATCTATCCGGGATCGAGTCACGGACTCACCGAGCTGCGGCATCAGATGATCAAGATGGTCTCCGAATTCAATTGGTTCGAACGATACGTACGCGGGAACCCAGGTTGGTTCGAATGGAAGGATCTCTTGTCGACGCTCACCGAGGAGGCGCCGAAGAAGCAGGAATGACCGAATCGGTTGACGTCCTCGTCATTGGCGGCGGGATCACCGGGCTGTCCACCGCTTTCCTCCTTCAGCGAAGCGGCTTGCGCGTGCAGCTGCTTTCCGCGGAACCGAGGGTCGGCGGTTCTCTTCAGACGATTCTCGAGCGCGGCTTTCTGTGTGAAGCGGGAGCGACAAGCGTCATGCCGCGCGGTCCCGAGTTCTTGCAACTCGTCGATGCATGCGGATTGCGGGACCAGATCCTCCTCCCGTCCCCCCGAGCCCGCACGATTCTGCTGAACCGCAACGGGTCTCTGCATCCGCTTCCGCTGGATCCGCTCGCATTCCTCCGCACGACCCTCTTTTCTCGATCCGCCAAGTTCCGTTTGTTCCGCGAACCATTCATCACGCGATCATCAACAGATGAATCGGTCGCAGAATTCTTCGTGCGCCGTTTCGGTCAGGAGATCTTCGACTACGGCATTGAACCGCTTCTTCCGGG
>JBFYQI010000433.1:0-2708 GCA_041302875.1 Ignavibacteria bacterium | reverse complement strand
CTCGTGCGAGCAGCGCTGAAAGCAGGAATGATCCATCTGGACACTGCGCACGGGTATATGAAGGGAAGGAACGAAACGATGCTCGGCGAGGTGTTGAAGGACTATCCGCGCGATTCCTTTGTGCTCGCTACCAAAGTTGGTCCTGAATCTCCCGAAACGTACCGCGCGAAGTTCGAGGAAAGCCTCCGCCGTCTGCAGATGGCATATGTTGACATCCTCTATCTCCACGGGGCATCGTCACGCGGTGATGTTCTTGACGAGGAAATGCTCGAAACGCTCGTGGGCCTGAAAAAGTCTGGGAAGGTGCGCCATATCGGTTTATCAACACATCGCAATGAACCCGAGGTGATCGAGGCGGCGATCGAAAGCGGGATTCACGAAGTCGTTCTCACCGCTATTAATTTCAAACACGAACGTTCGGACGCAATCCAGAAGGCCATCGCGAATGCCGCCGCCGCCGGGATAGGGGTTGTGGCCATGAAGACCATGGCCGGTGCATACTACGACAAGGCGAAAACGAAGCCGATCAACTGCAAGGCGGCGTTGAAATGGGTGATGCAGGATGCAAACATCACCACGTCCATCCCTGGGATCACGTCGTATGAGCAACTCGAGCAGAATGCGTCACTTCTTTCAGACCTGACGATGACAGACGAAGAGCGGGTTTCGCTCGAAGCAGGCCGATCAGAGCGCGGCCTGTTCTGCCCCGGGTGCGATGATTGCGTCTTGCAATGCCAGCATGGGCTTCCGCTCCCTGACCTGATGCGAGCCTATATGTATGCGTACGGCTACTCCTCCCCTTCCATGGCACAAGAGCTCCTCACCGACCTCGCGATTTCCCCTCACGCATGCACCGATTGCACCTCCTGCACCGTCTCGTGCCGGAAGGGCTTCGACGTGGCGGACCGGGTGCGGGACGTGACACGGCTTCTGGACGTACCCGAGGAATTCCTCGCATGACGCTGACCGTCCTTACACGGATGCTTGTGTTGTCCTGCGTGCTGCCGCTCTTGATCACCATTGCGTGCTCACAAGAAGCAGAACGGCACTTCCCTGACATCGTATCGTGGAGCAAGACCGTGTCGCCGGAGCAGTACACGCCGGAAAACCTCTGGGACTTCATCAATGGCGCCGCGGAAATCTATCTCAGTTACGGATTCGAGGATCTGTCCATCGCCGAATATACCCATGCTTCCGCGATCGCCGTACGGGTTGAGGTGTATCGCCACCGCTCGCACGCGGACGCATTCGGTATCCCACCGCAGGAACGCAATCCCTCCAATCGGTTCATCGATGTGGGGACGCAGGGATACAGTGAGGAAGGAGTCCTGAATTTTCATGCGGGCACGTATTATGTCAAGCTCACAACCCATGAGTCGGGGACCGAAGCGCAGGATGCGCTCCTGCTGATCGCGCATGCGATGGACCTCCACCTCGCTCAGCCGCATGGTTGGCCGATGCCGCTTCGGCTGTTCCCGGAGCGCGACAGGATACTCAACAGCGAGACCTACATTGCCGAAAGCTTCCTGGGGTATCCGGAACTTCGCTCCGCATATGTCGCGGAATACGATTCACTCTCCCCTTACAAAGTCTACCTGCTGATCGGAGATGCAAGCGGCCGATCCCCACATCACTCAACACGCTTCTTCGTGCGGTTGCGCGCGACGATGCCCGTACCGTCCCCGAGTCAACGGTCGTTCGAGTGGACGATCCCAATAATGGCCCGCTGTATGTGATCAAGGTTGGAGTGTCTGTGGCCGGAACGATCGACTGCCGCGAAGAGGAACGCGCCAGAAAGGTGTTAGAAGAGATCGCAGCGAGGCTGAGCAGAACCCTCCGATAGCGTCAGCGCCCAAGCACGGCCTTCAACGTACTCAGGAGCATCTCCCCCTTGTACGGCTTCTGGATGAAGCTTGCAACGCCGGCGGGTTCGAAACTCGCCATCGCCTCCGTTTCCGAGTAGCCGGAAGATACAATCACTCGCACCTTGGAATCGACCGAGCGCAGTTGCCGGAAGGTTTCTTCGCCGTTCATGCCTGGCATCGATAGATCGAGGAGAACCGCGGCGATCTGATCCCGATACTTCCGAAACATCGCGATCCCCGTTTCCCCGCCGTCTGCCTGCAGAACGTCAACGCCAGCCGACTGCAGAATGTCGACGACCACATCGCGCACGAACGATTCATCGTCGATCACGAGGATCTTCCCGGAGACATCCAACAACACCGGCGATAGCGCTTCTCCTCCCCGTTTCATCTCGGGAGGGCGCGCCGGGAGAGCGATCGTGAACGTCGTTCCTGCACCGCGTTTACTTTGAACCTTCAACCCTCCGTTGTGTCCACGGATGATACCCTGCACAGCCGATAGCCCGAGTCCGCGCCCCGTGAATTTTGTGGTGAAGAACGGGTCGAAGATACGGTTCATTGTCTCTTCATCCATCCCCACGCCGGTATCTTCGCATTCCAGCACGATATATCGACCGCCGGCCAGCGGATCTCGCGTCCCTCCCGACCATGTTCCATCCCCCGCCTCGATCTCCTGCATGTGCGTCCGAAGCTGAATGGTCCCCGGCTTGTCGCCGATGGCTTCTCCCGCATTCAGAATGAGATTCATCACCAGCTGCTGCATCTGCCCGGGATCCGCCTCCACGTCCCACAGATCATCCTGCAGTGTGCACGTGATCCGAGCGGTCTTCGGGATGGAGACCT